>CAITOC010000088.1 GCA_903893925.1 Candidatus Moraniibacteriota bacterium | reverse complement strand
TCGCATGGATACCTCGTCGTGGAACGTAGAGCGGATCATGTTCGCCGTCGCCGGCATATTGATCGCCGTCTTCGCAGTACTCGCCGTTCTCGTCCACCCGGCATTCGTCTGGGGAGACCTCTTCGTCGGATCGATGCTCGTCTTCTTCGCTATAACGGGCTACTGCCCGATGGCGATGTTGGTCGCAACCATCCTCAATAGGAAAAAGACCGCCTGATATCAGGGTCGGTCTTTCGGAATACACGTCGCTGAAAATAAAAGAAGGTACTCGGCGGTGCGCGTCGCGAGAGTACCTTCTTGGTGGCTGCCCAATATTTTCACGCACGAGGGGTTCTTCGTCGAAGCATGACGACCTCCGTTTGTTTCGATTGTTGAAAAGGCATTTTCCTGCATTCATGGAAGGTCATGAACGTCCGCAGGTGGTGTCGACAACTATGTGCCGACAGTTCATCAGGCTGACAACTATGTGTCGATACCTGACAAGCTATAGTAGCACTATTATCATCTTCTGTCAATAAAAAAGCAAATGATGTCAAAAGCAAATGATTAGATTTTTGCTTTAAATAAGGCAACGTACAGAAACATACAGTAGCCGGGTGCAGGGTCCCTTCTCCGAGGACCGTCCTCGGAAGAAATTTCCACTTTTATGGCATAATATAACTTCACTCTCTCCTCGAATCCCACTCGTTCTCCAAGGACGGTCCTCGGATTTTTAAGCCACAATTCAGCTATCGACACCCACCCACTTCCGATGGATTGCTTCGGCCGACGAGGCCTCGCAAAGACGGAGGGGAATCTCCTCTCCGAGGACGGTCCTCGGAGAGATTCGGGTCTGTCCCGCAGGCGCCATCAGTCAGGTCGGATATTCGGCACCGACAATCGATCATGAGAAGTGCGTTTCCTGCGGACGATGCGTGATCTCGTGCCCGTACAAGTGTCTCTCTTTCGAATAATTGCAAAACGCTCGGTCGTATTGAATGGCCGATAATCAATCAAGACAACGATATGAAGAAATCGGACACACCGGTCTCCGGACCGGAAAAGGCGAAGATTCTCATCGCCATCCGAAAAGCCAAGACAAGCCTCGGGAAGATAGAGATGATGGTGGAAACTGAAAACGATTGTTTCCCCGTCATTCAGCAGGTCCTCGCGGCCATCGGACTCCTCAAGTCGGCGAATCTCCTCATGCTCGACCGGCATATCGCCCGCGAGCTCAAGGGCATCGCCAAGGCCGATACCCTCCGCAACGAGCTGGTCCGCATCGTCAAGACCGCCCAGAGCAAGTGATACTCACACGAGCTTGTTCAGGTGATTCTCTCTGGACTTATACGGGATTCACTTGATGTGTTGTATATCGATACCAGAGAAGTCCGCCCCGCGAATGCCGGGGCGGACTTCTGAACGTAACAGTGATTCAGCTGATTCGGTATTATCACCCAGGTCGAGAACCGTCCTCGGAGAGTTTCGTCGACCGTTGCGATTATTTGAAGCAATGCTTCTCCTCTATTGGAAATATAAAAAGGATGCGATATTCGCATCCCCTGCATACCATGTCACCAATCAGGATATTCCGGATGAGTCACCGACCGCTCCTCACGTTTTTTCGGAGGATACTTCCAGTAATTACCATAAAGCGGTGAGAAGAAATCTCGAACAGCCTCTTTTGCCGCCCATTGAAATTCAGACCATACTTCCTCTGCCGTCTGACAGACCATGAGCCACACCAGAAGCAACGCCTTTTTAAAATTATCAGCAGCATTTCCCATCACGTATCTCCTCGATTGTTTATGAACGAGACGCACATCCTTTCAGTGACATCATCATAGCCAAGCCGAGGCATACTGTAAAGTAGAATGGCGCTCATTCTCGATATGTGGCAAAAAAAAGTACTCTGCGATATTCGTCGCGAGAGTACTCTGTAACCGCTATGTCAGATCCTTCGTCGAAGCATGCTTACCTCCATTTTTTATTGGTGGTTCTGTGGTGTTTTGTGCGAATCCAGAGAAGGTTTCGGATTTCGCTTTTAATGCCGGCAACCATGCACCGACGCTTCATCGAACCGACAACTCTGTGTCGAATGTCCGATACCTTCACGTTTGAAGGCCCTCATTTATGGAACTATAGTAGCACCAATGGAACGTTCTGTCAATAATCGGCATGAAATAAGCATTTCTTGCTTTATACACGGTATAACTAATGATGATAAAAAGCATAAAAAAACAGATTGCCGTGCGCTGAAGCGGCAATCCGTACCATATTCCCCTCCGACTCTTCTTTCGACAAGATTGCGAGGCTTCGGACAATCTTGCCGAGTAAGCGCGCAGTCAGCCTCTTTTCTGAAAGCGAAACACCATCCAGCGTGCTTTCTTATGCCGGCATGGTAGCACAAAGGTGATTTCCTGTCAATCATCATGAAGAAGAGGCTTCATCGAGAATAGGAGGATGGGCAGATGTGACGGAGTTCGCCCCGCGAATGCCGGGGCGAACTCCGAAAAACTATCACGGGACAAGCGTCGAGATCTCCTTCATGAACGCATCGGCGACGTGATTCGCCTTTTCTTCGCTCTTGGCCTCGGTATAGATGCGGATGATCGGTTCGGTATTGGAGGCACGCAGATGCACCCAGTATTCCGGGAAATCGAGCTTGAGACCGTCGCGATCATCGGCGACCGCATCGGGATGTGCCGAAGCGATCTTGGTAAACAGTTCGGACAATTTCTCCTTCGGTATCGAAACCTCGAGCCGGTTCTTGGCCATGAAGTATGCCGGGAAGGTTTTTCGGAACGCCGAGAGGGTTTTCTCCTCGCCATCGGCACGGCCGTCCCGCCACGATGCGAAGGCGGAAGCAAACAGTGCGACACCGACCAGCGCATCGCGACCATAGTGAAGCGCGGGCAGGATGACTCCCCCATTCCCTTCCCCGCCGATCGTCGCTTGCTCTTCCTTCATCACCGAGACGACATTCGCCTCGCCGACCTTGGCACTTACGCATTTTTGTTCATATCTCCCCGCCACGTCTCGGAGTGCTCGACTGCTCGACAGGTTGTTCACGACCGTGCCGGGAGTATGTTTCAGATAAAAATCGGCACAGGCGACGAGGGTGTATTCCTCACCGAAGAGCGTCCCGTCCTCATTGACGAGCGCGAGCCGATCCACGTCCGGATCGACGATAATACCGAAATCACAGCCTGTTTCCCGGACCCGGTCCATCGTCTTTCCGAGATTATCGATGATGGGCTCCGGGTTTCGCGGGAACAGTCCCGTTCCGCCACAGTCGAGCTTTTCTCTATCGGTGATCCCGAGACGACTGCACAACTCGGGAATGATCGCCGACCCCGCTCCCTCCACCGCATCCACAAGCACGCGGAATTTCTGTCTCGCGATCGCTTCGGTATCGACGAACGGGAGTGCGAGGATCTTGGCGATATGCGTCTCGTCCGCCGTCCGGTCTTCCGTGACGGATCCGATAGTGTCGAATCGGGCCGGAGTGAAGGATGCCGATTCCACGATCGAGAGGAACGATGAGAGTTCGTCCGGATCGAGGAATTCCCCTCGCGCATTGAGGAGTTTGAGCGCGTTCCACTGCAAGGGATTGTGCGATGCGGTCACGATGATGCCGGCATTGGCCGAATGTTCCGTAACGGCGAGTTCGACGGTCGGCGTGGTGGCGATACCGAGATCGATGACATCGATTCCCGAGAGAGCGAGCGTATTCGCGAACAGTGAAGAGATCGACTTTCCCGACGGCCGCGTATCACGACCGATAATCACTTTCGCTTTCCCTTCTCCAGTACATGTCTTTCCGACCCATACGGCGAACGCTGACGCATAGGAAACGAGATTGTCCGGCGTGAGATCTTCCCCGACGATGCCTCGGATACCCGAGACGCTGACCATGAGTGCCATAGTGCGAAATATATGCGGATATGTGCCTATTATAGCAAATCATCCGAACCTCTTCTAGAACTGACACATTTCGTGAATAATAAAAGGTCCTTCACTATTGGAGTGAGGGACCTTTTTTGTACTTTTCTGAAGTTAGAATGATCTCAGAAGCTCATTCATACCGGTATATCGCAACGTCCTTTTTCCCATAGGACCGTTTATATCGATACGACCGCCCGGTTGCATGAGGACTGCAAGCTCGGTAGGCTCTTTGAATGCCCAAATGTTTTCCCCGATCATCGGTGGATTTTGGACACAGGCTCCTGCTTCGATGTCAATTCCTAAAATCGGGGTCGCACGTTTACGGCAATGCGCATGTCTTCCTTTCTCCATTGAAATAATCACCAGGCAATTTTCACCTCTTATTGCCTTGTCTACGGTAACCGACCCGAACGACCTTTTTCCATCCGCATCTCGTTTCATATTCAGACGAGGGATGGAAAAATTTTTCAGATTCGGAAGACTCGAGTCATCCGTGTGTTCAAGAATGTGTTTGCACACGACGTTGATTTCAAAAACGGTCTTACCGGACACATTTTTAAGAAAATACAACAGATGGTCTGGTGAATAAGACCACTCCCTGGTGTGCTTGCTGGTTTGGATGATTTCGCATTTTTTGAACGCTAACATTATGGGGCTGTTTTTTGGTTACAAAATATTTCGGATACGGACAACGCGCCAAAGACCTCCCAAGGAGGCATCCGTTGCGCTATCCGATTCCGATCCCCGAGCTGTTAAGGGACGATTTCACGCCGTTTCCGACGATTGCCGGATGTCGGGAATAATGGACACTGTACCCCTGTTGCATATTTATGTCAAGGGTAACCGATTTTTGTCAACGAATCGAAAAAATTTTCCTTACAACAAGCCATTACAAAAATCTAAGCTTTAGGGATATCTAAATAAGTTTCGTTTGAGAAGAGTACGTTTTTTGAATCGACACGAATTTTATACAATCTCTGTTTTTTTGAGTATTGCGTTGATATCAGTCTCTTGTTTATCGAGATATGATCCCGGATACCCCTTCCCTTTGTTCATATCGCTATCAGTAAGAAGAATCTCTTCAGCTTCCTCACGTTTATCAGTCAAATCCTTATGAAGCTCTTCTATCCTCTTTCGTTCCTCGTCAGACGGTCCATCAATCACGTCGTGTTTTCCGGTAAAAAACTCATTCATATATCCGGTATCTTGGGAATTACATCCTCCACCTGCATGATAGGGAAAATCCTGACGGACCGCAAGGGTCGCCATCACGAGCCCAAAATCTCTTTCAACAAGGCCATTCGGACGAGGAGACCATAGCGTGCCTGTTTGAAGTAGACCGCCTTCGTCGACGTGTCGACTTCGGTCGCGATCTCGTCCACGCGTGGCAACGGATGCATGATGATCGATTTCCGTTTCATGCGTTTCACAAGCGCCAAGTCGATACGATAACAGCCTTTGAACTTCGTATATTCCTTCGGGTTCTTGAACCGTTCCTTCTGTATGCGGGTCTGATAGAAGACGTCGACCTCGGTGATGACCGGGTCGAGGTTCTCGGTCTCCTCGTAATATACGCCGTGCCGGTCCAGATACTCCTTGATATCCGCTCCCACCCGCAATCCCTTGGGTGAGACGAAATCTATCTTCACCTTCTTGAATTTCCCCAACAGATATGCGAGTGAGCGGATAGTGCGACCGTGTTTCAGATCACCCACGAAGGCGATCCGTATCCCGTCGACCTTCCCGAGTTCCCGTCGGATAGTGTAGAGGTCGAGGAGCGCCTGTGTCGGATGTTGTCCGGAGCCGTCGCCTGCATTGATCACCGGCACATCGGAGACGATCGATGCCCGCTTCGCCGAACCTTCCTCGTCGTGCCGCAAGACGATGACATCGGCATACCCGGAAACGACCCGGATCGAGTCTTCAAGCGTTTCCCCTTTCGATACGGACGAAAATTCCTTGGCATTCTCGGTGGTGATGACGCTCCCGCCGAGCCTGAGCATGGCCGACTCGAACGAGAATCGGGTCCTCGTGCTCGGCTCATAAAAAAGCGACGCCATGATCTTCCCCCGAAGCGGTATACCGTGTTTCTTTTCGAAACCGTCCGCGACCTTGAATAACTTTTCAAGCGCCTTCCGGTCGAATTGCTGCGATTCGATGACGTGATTCATAGACTGAATTAAATGATACGAAAACAGCGGATTATTATCCCCATCGCTCCCCGAGTTTGAAGCCGACATATATCCCAGCAAATCCCCCGACCATACTCCACAGTATCGACGCCATCGAGAACAGGCTGTCGCCCCAGAGCAGAGGGATATAACTCCCGGCAGCGGATCCGATGAAGAGGAACAGGAAGATGAGTTTCTTGGTCATACGAGTGTTTTCAGTTTCGAAATGAATCGATGGAGATGTTCATCAAGCCTGTCGATATCCGTTTCAAGCACTTCGTCGAACGTAAACCATCGGACTCCGTTGAATTCCCGTTCCTCGTATCGAATCCCGGCATCCGTATTTCCCGAAATCACATACCACAAACTGACATCCGTATGTCCGGCCGTTTTCCCTCCGGTTATCGCCTGCGAAATGAATACCGGGTTCGAGAAGAAAAAAGACGCCTTCACTCCAAGTTCTTCGACCGATTCCCGCCGGACGGTTTCTTTCGGGTCTTCGCCGTGTTCTACATGCCCTCCGGTCGGTAGCCATTTCTCCGCATTGATATGATCAACCAATAATACCGCTTTCTTATTGATGTCCACGAGAACGAAATAGGAAACCAGATGCTTCGGCGGGGTATCCGGCTTCGTGATACGAAATATCTCCGCCCCACCGTCTATCCATGCAAGCGCATCATCGCGGTGTCTTTTTTCGAGTTCATCGAACGGTCGTATGTCCCGAATGATACGACTGATTGTTTCCCGAATATCGTTCATAGTCGATTTGATTTCAAACATTCGACGAAATCCCCCTTCGAAGACTCGGTACTCCCTTTTAAAAACGGGAGAGAAATTCAGTATGCTTCATCGTTCATTGTTTCAATATGAATCCGTTCGACTGTCCGTAATTGATGAATCCCGTGACATCGAGGACGGCACCCTCTATCTTACAATCGATGAACTGCATGCCGTCCGTGACCGCGGAATCGATGTCCGTCTTCTTCAGGATGCACCGGTCAAAGGTGACACGCTCCAGATTCGCCTGACCGAACGGGACCGATGACAGATCACAGAAAATGAACACGCTCCCCGTCAGATCCGCTCCACCAAACGTGCAGGATTTCAGATTGAATTTCTTTGCCGGTGATGCCTTCGTTCCCGGCAGGGATTGAAACACACAGTTGCGCAACACGGCACCGGAAAAATCACAGTCCGCGAAGCTGACATGAAAAAGGTTCAGATCCGAGAGCTTGCTTTCCGGAAACGAACAACTCGAGAAATTCGTACCATCGCACGAGATCGTCGACAGATCGCAAGACTCGAACCGGCACCGTTTGAAAGAAGTGAATTTCAGCCGTGCCGAAGGAAAAGAACACCGGAGAAAGGTGTCGGCCGAAAACGACTGTCCATCGAGCTCGTCGGCCGAAAAGATGACGTCCTTGTATGTCATGGTATTGTTCGGTCGGACTCTTCCCACTCGTTCAATGATACTCCAAAATCGCCTGTCGGGACAATCCGACTCCGACACCCGTTCCTCAACGGGACAATAGGGCGCAATAGATAGTAATTAACTGTCACCGAACGGAGAGAGAATCTTTCGGTTCCCGACGCCGGTCTTTTGGATTTCAAACACTTTCTTCCTCAGTATATCGAGTTCCCGTTTCAACAGCAACGGATTGAGTGATTCATGCTC
>CAITOC010000087.1 GCA_903893925.1 Candidatus Moraniibacteriota bacterium | reverse complement strand
TTCTTCAAATGAAGCAAATGGGATATCGGCCCGTTTCGATCCGAAGAAGAATCTCCCGACCACACGACGAAGGTTCGTATCCCATGCGATCGCATTTTCCCCGTATGCGAAGCTCATAATCGCCGCCGCGGTATACGGACCAACCCCTGGTAATGTTTCAAGCTCTTTCACATCCTTTGGGAATGTACCGCCGAAAGTTTCAACCACGGTTTTCGCTGCTTTGAGCATGTTCCGACCACGGACATAGTACCCGAGACCCGCATAAAATGGCAGGAACTCTTCCCACGATGCCTTCGCCAGCGCCTGAATCGTCGGGAACCGCTCCAAAAACCGCTCATAATATACCATGACGCGCGACACTTGCGTCTGCTGGAGCATGATTTCCGACACCCACACTTCATATGCGGTAATACGAACTTTCCGCCACGGCAAGTGCTCACGCCCGGCCCGAATGAAAAAATCATTGACCTTGTCTTCAAAAAAATCAATTTTACCGAGTGATCGTTTGTTCATGGCTGCGAAGTTGGAACGGTGAATCATGAATATTGAATCAGGAATCATGCAAAACCGGAACAATACGGTTTTCAAACATCACACTGCATTCTCTATTCGGACTTCTTCCTTTTTCATTCATGATTCATAATTCATTATTCTTTTTCCGAAATAATTCCAGAGCCGAGACATTCATCACCCCGATACAATGCAGCGATCTGCCCCGCCGCGATACCAGTATCCCCGTGCTTCAGTATGACATGACCACGATTACCCGACAGGACCAAGAGCGTACACGGATATTCCTGCGCCCCGTGACGAAGTTTTACCGTGAGCGAATCGTCCGCACCGGGCACGTCCGCTATCCACGAAAGCCCCTCGACATCAAACTCCGTTCTCGCTGTCTCCGCGCTCCGATACGCATTCGATATGTAGACGATATTTTTCGCGACATCCTTACCGGTCACGTACCACGGTCCGCCGGAAAGCCCGATACCGCGCCGCTGTCCGATCGTATAAAACCAATATCCGTCGTGCTTCGAGAGCACGGCTCCGGTCTTCGCGTCCACGATATCCCCTTCTTTCGTCCCGAGCGTCTCCTTGAGGAACTGGTCGAACGGGATCGTGCCGAGGAAACAGATCCCCTGACTGTCCTTGCGTGCCGCATTCGAGAGTCCGAACTTCCGAGCAAGCTCCCGCACCTCATCCTTGCGATATCCGCCGATCGGGAACATCGCCTTTGCCAACTGATCCTGCCGGAGCCGGGACAGGAAATAGGTCTGGTCCTTTTGCTCGTCCGCCGAACGAAGCAATCGCGCTAGGCCGTCACGCATTTCCGTTTTCGCATAGTGCCCCGTCGCGACCCGGTCGAACTCGGCCCCGTACGCTTCTACGAACGCGCCGAACTTGATGAGCGTATTACAAAACACGTCCGGATTGGGCGTCTTCCCCGCTTTCGCCTCGGCGATCACGTACGACACGATCCGCTCATGGTATTCCTTCTGGAACGGCACGACCCGCAAGGGCACCCCCGCCCCTTCGCAGACCGACCGGATGAATCCCAGATCCTCCTCCCACGGGCATTCCCCAAGGAACGACAACTCGTCCTCAAGCCATATCTTGAGGTAGAACGCGGTGATATCGTGCCCCGCGTCCTTGAGCAACCGGAGCGACACAGAGCTGTCCACCCCGCCGGAAATAAGCATCGCGACTTTCATTGGGTTTATCAAAAGAAAGTTCTTAGTATCTCTCTCAAATCTCATGTCGAGCTGCGAATCTGAAAATTTCAATAGGAGCGCCAACCAGAGGTTGGTCACCCTCTGGGTGAAAAACCATGAAAAATGAGAGAAGGCTACTCACTAACCTGACGAGTTTTGAATGGTTTGTAGCCGAAATTTACGGATTTCAGACGACAAACCATATTTTTCGGCATATTATCGTGGTGAGATTTGAGAGAGATACTTATACTTCCCATGCGTTCAAGACGGTGTATCCGTCCAAATCAGCCCGTTTCTTATCGATAGTCACGAGCGAAAAATTGATTTTCGGATAGCTTCCCAAAAAACTCTCGTATTTCTTTTTGTTGAATTTCGTCACATCGGATTTCACTTCAAATGCATCGGCGCCATTCACGATAAAATCAACTTCATTTTTCTGAGTCGTCCTCCAAAAATTGATATCTTCCGCATTGTTTTTTACAAGCAACTGTCGGAACACGGCATTTTCCAACAATTCCCCTTTGTCATCGCGGATCTCAAAAGCATCAAAGCTTCCAACGAAGAAATTCCGAAGTCCCAAGTCATGAAAATACACCTTTGGCATCTTCGTCAATTCTTTCCTGATATTCCGAAAAAACGGCCTGACAAGAGAG
>CAITOC010000086.1 GCA_903893925.1 Candidatus Moraniibacteriota bacterium | reverse complement strand
CTTCCTCACCGGGGAAGCGGGCGCGGGCAAGACGCATGTCGTGAACCGATATGCGGAGTATCTGCGTGGGCGCGGGATAGCATACGCGATGACGGCCTCGACCGGGATCGCCGCGACGCACTTGCGTGGCATGACGATCCATTCGTGGAGCGGGGTTGGCGTGCACCGGGACATCGACGACGAGGGATTCCGACACCTCTTGAAAAACCGGGTCGCGGTGAAGCGGATCCGCAGTGCCAAGGTACTCGTCATCGACGAAGTCTCGATGCTCGATGCCAAGACACTCTCGCTCGTGGAGCGGATGTGCCGGGCTGCCAAGGGTGGCACGACGCTTCCTTTTGGTGGATTGCAGGTGGTTCTGGTGGGTGACTTTTTCCAGCTCCCACCGGTCTCGCGCGAAGAAAACGGCTCTCGCGAGACCCAATCTCGTTTTGCGTTCGAATCGTCCACCTGGATGGCCCTTCGACCGGTTGTCTGTTACCTGTCCGAACAGCACCGGCAGGAGGACTCTGGCTTTCTCGAGATCCTGTCGGCGATTCGGCGTGACGAGGTGACGGACGCACACTTAGAGACCGTTCGTGGACGTTTGCTCGGTGAGGGTGATATTCCCGATGAGGATTTGCCTCGGCTGTTCACGCACAATGCCGACGTGGACCGGATCAATATGGCGGCGCTCGCGAGGCTTCCCGGCAAGGCGCGCGTTTTCCGCATGGCGACGCGCGGATCGGAAAAACCGCTCACGTCGCTTATTCGTGGATGTCTGTCTCCGGAACAACTCGAACTCAAGGAAGGGGCGACGGTGATGTTCACGAAGAACAATCCCGATGAAGGATACGTGAACGGAACCATCGGGACCGTCACGGGATTTTCGTCATCGACGAAGTTTCCGACCGTGCGGACCCGTGATGGCGAATCGATCACGGTCGAGCCGGCTGACTGGGCGGTCGAGGAAGGGGACGAAATCGTGGCCCGGATCAGGCAACTCCCACTCAAGCTCGCATGGGCGATGACGATCCACAAGAGTCAGGGAGTGAGTCTCGATGCCGCAGTGATGGATTTGTCCCGCGTGTTCGAATTCGGGCAAGGATACGTGGCGCTTTCGCGGGTGCGCACGCTGTCCGGCATCTCCCTTCTCGGTATTTCGGACCGGGCATTTATGACACATCCCGACGTGCGCGAGCGAGACGTGTTGTTTCGCGAGGAAAGTGCTACTGCGGAGAGAGTGTTCGGCTCGCGGAGCAAGGAGGAAGCGCGGAAAGATGAAGATGCGTTCTTGCTCGTCTGCGGGGCGAGGGGCCCAGTTGAGCAAAAGGGTGAAATGGGAAAAAAAGGGCGTAATGGGAGAAAGGGGATGAAAAAGGGAGTCGAACTCCCTTCAGGGAGTTCGACTCCCAAAGGAATACGCTCCGGCGTGGCGATCCCGCCTTCGCGTGGCTCCGGCGTGGCGAAGTATGACGAACTCAGAAAGAAATATCCGCATGCGTATATGCCGTGGAAAGAAAATGAGGACAAGTGGCTTCGTACGCTCCATGCCGGTGGTGCCGATGTCGAGTCCATCTCGAAGATGCTCGGCCGCCAGCCGGGCAGTATCCGTTCCCGGATAGAGAAACTTGAATTAGGGGAATAAGAAAGCCTCTTTTGTTTGTCGGTTTCGCGTGTCGAGACGGGGACAGTTCGTCTCAACGAGGACGGATACTACTCCTGCAAGAAGTGATAGAATATGATTAAGAGCCTATCCCAATAGGGTCTCCGTCACGAGCTACACGATCTTCGAGCGGAAAGGCGGGTAACCAGCGGAGCCCTATCTGTAGATAAGGCGACAAGGGGTACGCGCGTTTACGCCGAAGATCGTAGGCGCAGTAGGTATGTTCCTATTGGGATAGGCTCTAAGCCGATCATTGAGGTTCGTATATGATTTCTTCTCTCATCGAAATATTTTTTCTCGGATTGGTCGGGGGAGCGGTGCCGGGGCCGATCATGACTTCGGTGTTTGCCGAGGTGCTTCGTGGCGGGTTTGCGAAGAGTCTCTCGGTCATATCTCGTGCGCTTGTGGCGGAGTCGATCGTGGCGCTTTTCGTCCTGCTTTCCTTCTCGTTTTTGAATCTGCCGGAATACGCGTTTCAGGTCATCTCTCTAGGCGGTGCGACGGTGCTTATGTGGCTTGCAATTCAGGTGTGGAAGGTATCCGCGGTCGAAGAGGGATCGAAAGAAATTTTTTCCTTCTCCAAGATTTTCGTCTTGACGATTCTGAACGGGGGATTCTGGATATTCTGGATCACGGTCGCGGTGCCACGTGTGTTCTTACTTGATTCGCTCATCCCGTCGGGGAAATTTCTGTTCCTCCTCGTCTTCGAGTCGGGCTGGCTCGCCGCGATGCTTTCGCTTGGCTTCGTTTTCTCTCACTTTCGTGAATTGCTTTGGAAGAAAGATCTCGTTTCTGCGACGTATAAATTCCTTGCAATCCTTCTCGCGTTCTTTGCGCTCAAATCGGTTGTCGGAAGTGTTGGATATTTTTTTATACTACGTCACGTTAGAAACTGAAACCATATCAAATACGTCTGTCTTTGCAAGCCCGTCCTCGGGTAGCCTGCCCCGCGTATGCCGGGGTGGCAATCCAGAGTCCTGGACCGCTTTTCCGCCAGCTTGCGGACTCGCGGAGACGAAGGGAAACAATTTCTTATACCAAATGAACTACATCACTGTTACGTTCAGGAGTTCG
>CAITOC010000085.1 GCA_903893925.1 Candidatus Moraniibacteriota bacterium | reverse complement strand
TCGATCTTTCCCGGAAACCTTATTCATTGTTTCGGCCATAATTCATCATTACATGTTTCAGTGACAGTATACGGAAAAGAAGCGAATAAATCAATCAATGATGATAGATTGCCATTATATTATTGTTTCTTTCCCATTTCGTTTTTTCTCATATTCGTCTATACTAACCGTATGAACATAGGCATAGACGCTTCATTCTTACGGAAGCCCGGAAGCGGAATTGGGGCTGTGACGGAGCAGGCTCTCCGTGCTTTGTCGCGCAATCCCGAGGCAGCCCGGCATCGGTTCATCCTGTATCTCGAGGAATACGCCGACCTCTCGTTCCTTCCCGGGAATTTCGGGAAACACGTTTTCCTGCCACGCTGGAACCGCGACGACGTACCGCGTCGGATCCTGTGGGAACGTATGCTTCCGACGAAGGTGGCGGAAGACGGGTGCAACGCATTCATCAGTCTCTCACAGTCGGCGGCAACCTTCCCGACGGTTCTTCCGGCATCGGACGGCATACGCCATCTTATGGTCGTGCATGACATTGTCCCGGTCCTCTTCCCGCAATATCGCGGCAGATTTACGAACGCGATCCATTCGAGACTGATCATACAAGCCATCGCGCAGGTTGACCGTATCCTCGCGGTCTCACAAACGACCAGACGGGATTTGATAGACACACTTCATATATCCAGTGAGAAGATCGCCGTCGCCTACCCGGATTGTGCTCCTCGCTTCCGCGAACCGATCGATGCGTCGGATGCGGCGGGCATCGTGCAACGGTATGGACTCGTACCCGGATACATTTATCATGGTGGCGGACTCGAGATACGCAAGAATACCGAAAAACTTCTCCAGGCCTATGCGAAACTTCGGTCGGATCGCGACGATATTCCGCCCTTGGTGATTTCCGGAAAAGTGCATGCTGCGAGTAATCGCCTTGCGACGGATGTTATTGGCATCATTGCCCGACTCGGTCTCGAAGATCACGTGAAGCTCCTTGGTTTCGTGCCCGAGGAAGATCTGCCGGCTTTCTACCGGAGTGCGCTCTTCTTCGCGTTCCCATCGCTCTATGAAGGATTCGGGATTCCGATGGTCGAGGCGTTTGCGGTCGGTACGCCGGTACTTGCCGGACAAAGTGCCGGTTCGGTACCCGAAGTTGCTGGCGACGCAGCGCTCCTTATCGAGACATCCGATGTATCTGCGATCGAGGTCGGACTCGAACGCCTGATTGACGACGCATCTTTTCGTGACACACTCATTGAACGAGGCAAAGCACGCATCAAGGATTTTTCCTGGGATGTTTTCGCCTTGGCACTCCTCGACGGCGCCGTGTCGAAGGAGGGCATCTCGGATCAGTCGCCATCTTCGAAATGCGTTTCGGAAACGAGTGGTACGAAATAGTGTGAACATAGGTATGAATATACGGAAATATCTGCCGGTGATCGGGATGTCGGTGGTTGCCAAAATGCTTTTGACGCTAGGGAGCACACTCTTTGTTGCGCTCGCCATTTTGTCGTACGGTGGAGTCGTCCCGCTCGGGATGTCGGATTTTATTTTTCTCTTTCTTCTGACGACGCTTGCCGCGGCATACCGTCCGGGATGGGCGTTCCTCCTCCTTGTTTCCGTGTTGCCGATCGAAATCGTGAATCTTGCGCCACTCTCGATCGGTTCCGGACTGAGGCCATATCAGTTTTTAGTCCTTGCGATTTATGCCGGCCTCGGTGTCAGAATACTGTCCGGACGGTCCGTGCCCAATCGGCCAACATTCCATATCGGTGATTTCTTTCTCCTTCTTATCCCGATCGGATCCGTGGTAGCGTCCTTGAATGCGCCTTCCTTGAACGCATCCCTCAAACTGTCGGTTATTCTTTTCTCGTTTTATGCACTCTATGTGCTTTTTCGTCTCTATATCCGTTCATCGGAAGATATCGGACGGATTCTCCCGTTCGCGATCGTCTCATCGATACTCACGACGGGCTTCGCCATCATCCAAAACGTCCTGTACCTTTATGGGAGCGGTCTTCTCGAAGTCATGCCAGGACGGCCGAACGGACTCTTCGCCGAACCCGACTGGCTTGGAATGTTTCTCGTGCTGACCATCCCGGTCCTCATTTCCGCAGGATATTTCATCGCTTCGCGGTCGCATTCGCCACGTGAATTTTTCAGGATGAAGCGTTCGATAGGCTTTCTTCTCGCGCTTGTAGCCTGCTTCATAGCGCTCATTCTTACCGTCAGTCGGAGTGCGTGGCTCGGTGCGGGAATTACAGCAATCGTTGCCGTCTTGCTCGCCCTTTTTGCCGGCCGACCTCGGGTCGCGGGCATCCTCACTCTTGCGATCGGAGGAAGCATGATTCTCGCCCTCGACCTCGTGCTCCTGATTCCGCTTTCGGACTTCGACCTCTTCGGGCGCGCGGGAAGCATCGGTTCCGGACTGCAGACTATCACCGTCTCGTGTGAAAACACGGTCATATTGCCCGATCGTATCGCATCCGTCGATGAACTTTCTCCATTTGGTTGTCGACACATCGATTTGCAAGAGATCGACGCGGAACATGTCGCGGGTCACTTCGTCTCGACGATCAATCGGACCGATCCGAACGTTTCTATCCGTAAACAGATTTACGACCAATCGATTATGCTCGGTCGAGAACACCCGGTGCTCGGAGTCGGATGGGGGACGGTGACCCAAGCGCTTGGGGCGGATACCCGCGGTGCCGGACTTAATGCGAGCGACGTGTTTCTCGAAATCTGGCTCGGGAGCGGTCTCATCGGACTTCTCGGCTTCATCGGTTTCTTCGGCTTCGTCATCGTTTCGGCACTCCGTGATTTTTTTCGCCGACGCGAAACATTTCCGTTTTTCCTGATTATTGCTTCAATCGGCCTCGTTACGTTCGATCTATTCAACTCCGGTATCCTTCTTGCGTTCCTTTGGGCGTTTCTCGGTATCGCCGGCTCTTACCTGACCCATGAGCCTGATTTTTCCGAAATACTATGACAAAAACCATCGCCATCGACATCCGTCTGATAGGGAAAAATCGTACCGGAGATGAGACGGTATTCAGGAACCTTGTTCGGGCAGTGCTTGAACTGGACCGGACAGATTTGTTTTTACTCCTGACAGACCGAGCTGATGAGGAATCGCTCAAGTCTATCCGTACACGACTCGGGACAAACGGACAACTTCCGGAAAACGCGGAGATTGTTTCTCTCCAGGCAACCAATCGGTTCATCTGGAATCTGATCGCCGTTCCTATGTTTCTGCTTAGGAGAAAAATCGACGTTTTCCATACGCAGTATATTTTGCCGTCGTTTATTCCACGGCGGACACGGGTTGTGACGCATATTCACGACGTCTCGTTCCGGGCGTTCCCGGAATACGTCGGCTTCTCCGATCGTCTGTTCCTTTCGGTATTCATCCCGAGGACCATGCGACGCTCCGATATACTGGTCGCGCCGTCTCAATTTACCCGTGATGAGATCGTCTCGCTCTACGGGGTCACCGAAGAAAGGATCGCGATAGTACCGAATGCGGTCGACCCGTCGTTCCTTGTCGAACCGACGGATGCCGACCTCGTACGTACAAAGAATGCGAATGAAGTGCCGGAGACGTTCATCCTTTCGGTCGGGACGATGCAACCGCGAAAAAATATTCCTCTCCTTGTCCGCGCGTTCGCAAGAATCAGGAAAGATATCCCAGGTCTCAAACTTGTCCTTGTCGGTGGCAAGGGAGGTCGACATTATGATACGGCGATCGATGACGCAATACGCGAAGAAAATCTCGGCGATGCGGTCATCTTTCCGGGGTATGTCCCGCAAGAGGATATGCCGGCGCTCTATGCCCTGGCTCGAGCGCTTTGTTTCCCGTCCCGGTACGAGGGTTTCGGCATCCCGCTTCTTGAGGCATTTGCCGCGGGAACCCCGGTTTCAGCATCGGACATACCTCCATTTCACGAAGTCGGCGAGGAATCCGCACTCTATTTCGATCCCGAGAACCTTGCCAGTTGTGCGGAATCATTGTACACTCTTCTTATTGACGAAAACGTACGTAGACGGTGTGAACGGTCCGGGAAAGACCGTCTCATGAAGTATTCTTGGACAGCAAGTGCCAAAGAGATACTTTCATGCTATCAATCGTATCGGCAATCATAAACAACGTATCGAAAGAAGTATGCGAAATCCATTTCAGAAAAGGACGAGCGCACCGAAAATAGGTGCAACAGGCAAGCGTCACCGCGTGCGGATAACGGTCATCTCGATCGTCGTCGTTTTGGTTGTCGGTGGCGGTATCTTCTTGTGGAAGGCGGGTTCGATCATGGACAAGATTTCCATGGGTAAGGGCAATATCTTTTCCAACATCGTCAAGTCACTTCCCGGAGTACAGTCGGAACTTAAGGGAGAGTCGGACGGTCGTATCAATATCCTGCTTCTCGGAGAGCGTGGCGCAGGTATGGACGGCGGGAGCTTCCTTACGGATACTATCATGGTCCTCTCGCTTCATCCCGGAAACGGCAAGGATGATGCGCCGAAGGCGTCGCTCGTCTCGATTCCGCGCGATCTCTATGTGACCGTTCCGGACACTTCCGACAAACAGAAGATCAACGCCGTCAATGCGTATGGCGAGCAGAAGGGAGTCGGACGGGGGATGGAGAATATGAAGCGGATCGTTTCCGATGTTACCGGTCAGCCGATTCACTATGCGATCACTATCGATTTCAAGGGGTTCAAGGAATTGATAGATGCTGTCGGCGGTATCACGGTACATCTCGATCAGTCGTTTACGGAAGGTGTGCAGTTCCATATTCCGCAGGTCTGCGATCCGTATGTCTATACGATTCCGACCAACCCGGCACAGTACGAGAATAAATTCAAAACCAGTTCGATAACCGGCCAGAAGGTACTGACGAAGTCGTACCTCATGTGTTACAACAAGGACGAGGAGTGCGGCGGCACATTTCAACTTTCAGCCGGAGACAATACGCTCGATGGGGCGAAGGCGCTCTGCTATGCCCGTTCACGCGATGCGACGAGCGACTTCGATCGTGCCAAGAGACAACAGGAGGTTATTAAACTCGTCAAGGCCAAAGCACTCTCCTTAGGGCTTCTCTCCGATTATTCCAAGATCAATGGCATCATGAACAGTCTCGGTGACAATGTCCGGACCGATATGGAAGGGTGGGAGCTGAAGCGATTGTACGACCTGTATCAGAAGATCGGTGTGTCCGCCCCGCTTACGCAAAAGGTCCTTGATACCACCGAAGAAGGATTGCTCTATCACCCGGAAAACAGCGCACCCGAAGCCGGTTATATCCTGCTTCCAATCGGCGAAAACTACGACAAGATTCATGCGCTCTTTTCGAGCCTTCCTTAGTCAGTCGTGATCTGGTTTTGCCTGGGTGAATGGTTCTCTTATTGTCGATAGCGGCCACATCCATGCGACCGAAACTCTCCATCGCAATCAACAGCTATCAGAACCCGGAACTCCTCCGGCTCTGTCTCGAATCGGTGTTCCGAAGCGTAAAGGACGCCTCATTTGAGGTGCTCGTTGTCGATAGTGCGACGGAAGAAGCGACTCGTTTGGTCATGGAGGATTTTCCGCAGGTCCGTTTTTTCCACTATGAAAAGAATGTGGGATTTCCGGTACTTCTGAATCGATCACTCGAGGAATCAACCGGAGAGTTCATGCTCCTGATCAATCATGACATCATCCTTACCGAGAACACGGTTCCGGAGCTCCTGAGTCTCATGGAATCCGATTCGACAATCGGCATAGCCGGTCCCCGGCAAGTCAATTTCAACGGGAGCGAACAGGCATCCTGTTTCCGGTTCTATCGGCCATGGACCATACTGTATCGTCGGACGTTTCTCGGGAAACTGCCGTTCGGGAAACGGCATCTCGATTGGTTCCTCATGAAGGATTATGACCGAAAACTCCCGCGCCAGGTCGACTGGATCATGGGATCGGCAATGTTCGTACGTCGTTCAGCTGTCGAGGCAGTAGGTCCTATGGATACGCGGTTTTTCCTCTATATGGAGGACGTCGATTGGTGTCGCAGGTTTTGGGAACACGGATGGAAAGTCATCCATATCCCGTCCGTATCGGTATTTCATTATCATGGAAAAGGAAGTGCTCGGGGCGGTTTTCTCGGTTCTCTTCTCCTGAATCGACTCACGTGGTACCATATAACGAGCGCGATACGGTATTTTCTGAAATATCTCGGTAAGCCGCTTCCGAAACACCAATCATGACAAACGAATCAACACCGAAGGTTCCGGAAGCAATATCGCCTGTCGTATCTTCCGAAGTTGGTCCGGACCCGGAAACGCTCGAACGGAAGAATCGTCGTCTCGTACGAAGGGTCTTGGCCGTTTTTTTTCTGTGCGCGGCTCTCTTCGGCTCCTACCAATTCGGACGAGAACAAGGGAAAACCGCGCCAGGTCAGGTCGCATCGTCTGTGATTTCTCCGGGTTCGGTGATGTTTTCTAATACGCAGTCGCAGGACAAAACGATAGATTTCTCCTTGTTTTGGAAAGTCTGGAACATCCTCAAAGACAAATACGTCGACCGCAATAAGCTCGATGCGACGAAACTTTTTTATGGAGCCATAAAAGGCATGCTTGCGGCAACAGGCGACCCCTATACCACGTTCTTCGATCCGGAAGAACAGAAATCTTTCAACGAGGACATGACCGGAAAGTTCGAGGGTATCGGAGCCGAGATGGGTATCCGCGACGATGTATTGACGATTATCGCTCCGCTCGACGGCACACCATCGGAGCAGGCCGGACTCCGGCCGAACGATAAGATCCTGAAAATCGACGGACTCAAGACAACCAATATGTCCCTCGAAGATGCGGTTGGGAAGATTCGTGGACCGAAAGGTACGAATGTCGTACTCAATATTTTCCGAAGCGGCGAGGACACTGCTCGCGACGTGACGGTCGTTCGCGACGTAATCAACGTAAAAAGCGTCAAGCTCGATTTCCGTAATGACGGAATAGCGGTTCTTCGCGTGAGCCGGTTCGGCGATTCGACACAACAGGATTTCGCTGATGCTGTTGCCATCATAACCAAAAAGAATCCATCTGGCCTTATCCTCGACTTAAGGAGCAACCCAGGCGGACTCCTCGACGCTGCGGTTTCGATGGCGAGCCTTATGATACCTTCCAATCAGACGGTCGTCTGGGAAGAGGACGCTCAGGGAACAAGGAAAGCGGAAAAAACAATTGGTGGGGACGTGTTGTCGGGAGTCCCGACGGTCGTGCTTATCGACGAGGGGAGCGCAAGTGCGTCGGAAATCCTCTCTGGAGCACTTCGCGAAGATCGTGGGAACGTGACGCTCGTGGGGAAGAAATCATTTGGGAAAGGTTCCGTACAGGAACTCGTTCCAGTCGGCAAGGATATGTCCGTCAAGGTTACTATAGCTCATTGGCTCACGCCGAACGGCAATCAGATCAACGACAAAGGAATTTCTCCCGATACGGAGGTCGGCATCACTATCGATGATATCAAAGCCGGACGTGATCCACAAAAAGACAAGGCCGTGGAGATATTGCAAAAGAACAAATGAATCAGAGAACATTGAACAGGAAATAAGAAGCGGAAGTTGATAGTATTCGTTGTTGTATGTGAACCGACATCTATTGCATGAATTAGCACTCCTTGACCGGGAGTGCTTATTTTTATATACTACGACCGTGATGAATGTAACCGGTTAACCGAACAATTATGTCGAAAACGAATGTGAAACCACTCGGTGAGAACGTGTTGATTGCTCCCGAACAACCCGAAAAAAAGACGTCGGCGGGAATCTATCTTCCGGAAAGCGCTTCGGGAGAACGCCCGCAACAGGGCAAAGTGATCGCCGTGGGCGAGAGCGATAAGATCAAGGTGAAGAAGGGTCAGACCGTCGTGTACAACCGCTACGGCGGTGCCGAAGTGAAAATCGACGGCGAGGAATATCTCATCGTTTCTTCCAAAGATCTACTGGCTATCGTGCAACGGTAGGATAGTATGCCGAATAGACCTTAGAACTGATGAGTTGTTATCAAAGGAGTCCGACTCCCGCTAGGGAGTCGGACTCCTCAGTAAGATAGTGCGTAGGATTGTATTCGGTATGCCCCTTCGTTTTTTTTGAGGACAGGCTTATTTTTGGTTTCTGGTGTAGAGACGGGGCATACCCAACTCTACGGGGTTGAGTCGATTCGATTTAGCGATTCTGACTTTTTTCTTAGAACCAAAGACGGATTCATCAGAACGACACCATCCGTTACCGGTGTCCGGAAATTGACTATTTTCCGATGATATCGGCGCAGTTGCCGTCGAGCGTTTTGACCGAGAATGATCCGAGATCGAAGAGACGGACAGCCGCACGAAAGGCGTCGTCGCCACTCCCGGCACAGAGTGCGATATTGGTCGCGACGGGGATTTCGGCACGCCGGTTCTCGAGGTCGGCATAGGGGATGTTTAGTGCTCCCGGAACTGGAGCCTTTGTCGAGTCGGCGGTCGGTCTCGTATTGATAATCCGATAGACGATATCTTTCGTCGCAATCAATTTTTTCCAATCGGCGACCGAAACGAGAGTGACTTTTGAACGATCAATCGGGGAAGAAAGATTCGGTTGCGTAACGATGACTCCGCCAGCGGTTTGCCATCCGGTAAGGCCGTCAGCAATGAAAACGAATTTCTTTCCTTGGTCGGAAAGGGCTTTGGAGACGGCCTGATCGGTAACGTCGTTTCCAGAAGGAATGAGGACGAACGTACCCCCGTCGGGAAGGCTCACGCCGGAGAGACTGTCCGGGGTATCGAGCCGTATAGAACCAGCCGCATGTTCGGCATCGAAATCGGAAGCGGGACGGAAATCGACGATTCGGATGACCGACGTGTCGGTGATAAGCATTCTTCGGAGATCAGTGACCGCAATCGTGACAAGAGCCGTCTTCCGGGTCATATCCTGAGCCGGTGTATTCGACGGATTGGGATTTGTCGACAGTCCCTTCAAGAGAAAAAACGCGGAAACGGCGATAATCAGAGCGAAACCGATGATGACCACCAATGTGTCCTGTTTTGAAATCGGTTTTCGATCCATACTTCCTATTTTATGTCTTATTCTCAAGAAGAGATATCAAGGATAGTATAGCACCGTTTCGGAACCCGTTGAACCACACGTGGAACATCAATCAAGCTCAGTGCCAAGAAAGTCGGGTCGGCCGTTCAGGTAGTCTGCGATGGGCATGACACCTTTTCCTTCGGGTTGTATTTCCTCGATGAAGATGAGTCCGTTTCCGGTTTGCACCGCGATTTTTTCTTCCACTTTCAATACTGTGCCGATCTGGCATGAAGTGTGATAATCAGTTTTTTGAATGGAGATACGGGCCAGTTTGAGTCGAAGCGGGCCTTCCGGTCGTTTCCAGAACGTGAAAATACCGGGCCAGGGATGCAGGCCTCGATACCGACCGTATATCGACTGAGCACTGTCGCTCCAGGATATCCGTCCGTCCTCGCGTCCGATACGGGTACAAAGAGTCGCCATCGTATCATCCTGCGGTTTCGGTTCGATATTTCCTTCGACCAGACGAGGGATGATGTTTTGCAAGAGTCGTACGCCGTCTTGTGCCATCCGTGAGAGGAGCGAATCGCGCGTATCGGTCTCAGAGATGGGAAACGCTTCCTGAGACAGGATCGCACCGGTATCCATCCCCGCATCCATGAGCATGATCGTGACACCGGTCTCGGTATCGCCGGATAATAATGCACTCTGGACCGGGGAGGCTCCGCGCCACCTCGGGAGGAGCGATGCGTGAACGTTCACGCATCCGAAGCGTGAGATTTCGAGAACCGCTTCCGGAAGGATCCGTCCGTATGCCGCGACGAGGATGATGTCCGGCAAATACGATCGCAATTTCTCAACCGTTTCGTCATCGAATCGAACCGGTTGTTCGACCGGAATCCCATGTTCAATAGAAACCTGCTTTACGGGAGAGGCCGTCACTTCGTGCTTTCGTCCGACCGGTTTGTCCGGACGGGTATAGCTTGCGACGACAGTATAACCGGTATCGAGCACCCCCTTGAGAATGGCTTGTGAGAAATCCGGCGTGCCCATGAACACGACCCGGATGTTTGGCGTCTCGTTTCGGCCGTCGATGCCTCCCACGTTTTCAATGGTCATATCGGTCGTATTATCGTACCCGGTCGATCATGAGTTTCCCGTCGAGATGATCGTATTCGTGTTGCAATACGGTCGCGAGGAAATCCTCGGCAACGAAAGTTTTTTTCTTACCATCGGTATCCTGATATTCCATCGATATTCGTTTCGACCGGTCGATCATGGAGAACTCGCCTGGGACACTGAGACATCCTTCCTCGGACATTATCGTCTCTTCCGAATATGAGACGATATTCGGATTGAAGAAAACCGAGACACGACCGGCAGTCTCGATGACGAACAACCTGACCGATCGGCCGATCTGCGGGGCGGCGAGTCCGACGCCGTCCTCTCGACGCATCGTCTCGATCATTTCGGCCACGAGCGTGCGCATCTCGGGCGAGGTCGGATCCGAAATCCGCTCGGCCTGACGGCGCAAGATATGGTCCGGATCGTTTTGTACGGTGATGACTTCCAGCATAGGATGAGGTTCGAAATACGATCAAAGCAAGGAAAGTGGGTCGGGATCGAAGGACCAGGAATTCGACAGGGAAATGAGGATTTTTCGGAGTGGTTCCGGAAACGGTTCGTTCCGTAGGCCGGTCACGAGAATGATGCGTTCGTAACGGCCACGGACTTTCGGTATGAGTGGCTTCATCGGGGGAGAGATGCGGACAGCGCCGTGTGTTGTCCCAGGTTTCGAAAATTCCTTGTATGCCTCGTCGGCAAGACGTTCTGATTCGGCCTCGGTTTTGTCCCGGAACGCGATACGGAACATCCTGAAAAAGGGCGGGTACCGGAGCGATTCCCGATCGCGGACGGTCTTTCCCAGAAGCGTCGCGACGGAATGTTCCGCGATGTGGTTCAGTGTCTCTCTCTCAGGGCGGAAGGCTTGGATGATGACCGAACCACCGATCGAGCTCGCGATCGATGAACTTTTGGCGATAATCCGAAGGAACCGCTCATCGGCCTGGAAATCCGGAAATGAAAGGAAATTATCCGCATCCATGATAGCAATAATCGACGTTTTCGGCAAGGTTCCGATATTGAGGACGGATGGCGTACCGACCAGTATTCCCGCCGACAATGCCGCTTCGTATGGTTTTCCCTGATCGGATTTTCGAAACGACCGTTCGTCGATTCGGACCAGCGCCGCACTGCCGAACACCCGTACCGCTTCGCGCTCGATCTTTTCCGTTCCGGATCCGATGCTCTTCCACTCAAGCGAACCGCACTTCGCGCACCGTGGGAACGATTTTGTCTTATAGGGACATGCCGGACACCGGAATCCGCCTTCACGAGTCGAACGGAGCGCCCGGTCACAGTCGGGACATCGTGGTACGTCCTTACACGAGACACAGACCGAGAACGTATCGAGCCCGCCCTTGTTCGTGAGGAGAAGGACGTGCCGGTTGTTTCTTCGTGCGGTCATGACAGCACTGCGGAGTTCCTCGGAGAAGATCGAATAATTCTTCTTCCATCGTTCTTTGCGCATGTCGATCATCGTGACCGGCGCACCCGGGGTCGGCAGACTGTCCCCGATGCGGAGCACGCGGACTTCGCCGAGGCGTTCGGCGAGACCGGTATCGAGACCTTGTACCGACCCGGCGAGGAGAAGGGTCGCCTGATGTAATCCGGCAAGCGTCGTAGCAACCCGTCTTGCGTCGTAGCGGGGGCTCATGTCCCACTGTTTGTAGCCGACCGTTTCGGCCTCTTCGAGAATCGTGATGAGCGCAAGACGTTTGAACGGGGCAAAGAGGGCTTGTCGCGTGCCGACGACGATGTCCGCCTCGCCGGATCGGATGCGTTCCCATGCCGAAAAGAACGCTCCGTCGGCAATCGCACTGTGCAGTGTCGCGACCCGGTCCGAACCGAACCGCAAAGAGAGGAGCGTCTCGACGAACGGAATGGAAATGATTTCCGGCACGAGGATCAGGCTCTGTGCTTTTTTGCCGAGTGTTTTTTTCGCGCCGGTGACGATGCGAAGTGTCGACTCGATATTGGCTTCTAGGAAGAATGGCTTGTCGTCCGAAGAGTCTGTCAGTGTCGCGACGGCTTCGCGCTCGTCGTCCGTCAGACGAAACACTTTCGGCTTTTCTGATCCCTTCGTATCTTTCTTCGCACGTTCCTTCACGATCGCCGGCAAGAAGTGCCGGAGTGTCTTCCCCAGGGGCGTCATGCATTCCTTGGAGACAGATTCCGCAAGCGTCAATTGTAGGTCGGTCAGGAACGATTCGCGAATGATTGACTTCACATATTTGAACCGACCACTCGGACGCTCGGCCCTGGCAACCTCTGAGCAACTCAGGATGACGCCTCGTATCGTCCGTGGTCCGAAGGGGACCCAAACGAGCGAACCGCGGGGAATCGACGTTTCCGAAAGGTACGAAAATACCTGTCGGTTCCGGAGCGGAATCGGCACGACCGGCGCCACATCGCAGAAATACACCGTTTCGCCTTTCATAGGGCCAGTATAGCAGTGTGAACCGTGTCAGAGTATTGACATAATATATTATTTGATATATAATAGTATGTCACATTAACAATCAGGTCACATCATTTCAAACAAAAGGGGATTACGTATGACACAAAAAATATATGCAGACGGAGGTTCTCTGGGACTTCTGTTCGTCGATCTCGGGATCAGACTTGAATACGTTCGAATCGGAAAGAATGCTTTCAGTGAGAGTTCTGGTTATAACCGAACGAATTTGATAAAAGCATTCGATTGCTGGGTATTCGAATCGGCGACGCTTGCTGTGAGTCCGGATATCACATATGGTACGACTAAGGATGCTAAGTATCTATCTCAAATCTTTCTCCCTTCCCACTCTTCCCAATAAAACCCGTACGAAAGCCAAAACCATCATTTGCAGACTGGTATTCAACGTACGCTCACAGTTTTTCCAAAGTCTTCGGCATTTCTCCAACCAAGAG
>CAITOC010000084.1 GCA_903893925.1 Candidatus Moraniibacteriota bacterium | reverse complement strand
TCTGGAAGAACTCCCATTTTTGTTGTACGATGTTCATAGGACAAGACTTTTGTGTTAGTTTTTGCGGGCGTGGTACCCCTATTCTAACAGAAGGTCTTGTTTTTGTTTTGGGAAAGCCTTGGGAAGTGCAGGCACTTCAGTATCCGTACAGGTTGGGTGACATTAATTGTTATCTATAACGTAGGGTTGCCATTGCGGGTAAAATGACCTATCGTGTATTGACTTCCGATCAATCACATTCATGAATACATACGATATCATCGTCATCGGGGGCGGACCGGCAGGCATGATGGCCGCCGGGCGGGCGGGTGAGCGTGGTGCGCGCGTCTTACTCCTGGAAAAAAACGACACGCTCGGCAAGAAACTGCTCATCTCAGGAGGCGGGCGTTGCAATCTGACCAACGCCACATTCGACCGGAATGTTTTCTTGTCGAAGTTTCGTGATGCGGTAAAGTTTCTCCAGTCCCCGCTTGCCACGTTCGGCATTCGGGATACGTTGGATTTTTTCGAATCGCGAGGCGTCCCCTTGAAGGTCGAGGCGGAAAATCGGGTATTCCCGCAAAGCGACGACGCCCGTTACGTGTTCGACGCGCTCGCTTCGTATATGCGGGAAGGATCGGTGACAGTCATGCCCGACACCGCCGTTACGGGTTTCGAGACCGAGAACAAGAGCATAATCGGCATTCGACTGAATGATGGTCGCACGATATGTGCACGGTCGTATATCCTTGCGACCGGTGGGAAGTCTCATCCGGAAACCGGATCGACCGGAGACGGATTCCTGTGGCTTGCGGCTATCGGTCACACGATCGCGAAGTCACGACCGTCGCTCGTCCCGATCCGTATCCGGGAATCATGGGTGCGTACGTTGTCAGGCGTCAGTTTCGCGGATGTGAAAGTGACGGTACTGCAGAACGAAAAAACGAAAGAGGTCGGTATCGGCAAGATTCTCTTCACTCACTTCGGACTCAGTGGGCCGCTCGTACTCAATATGAGTCGTGCAATCGGCGACCTGCTCGGTTCAGGACCGGTGAACCTTACCATAGACCTCTTCCCCGCCTCGGACGAAGCCACTCTCGATATGCGTATCCGGGCATCGTTCGATCAGCAACGGAACCGGCTTTTGAAGAACAGCGTGGATGGTCTGATCCCACCGCTCTGTATCAAGACAGTACTCCTCCTGGCCGGACTCGATCCGGATCGACCGGTCCATGATATCAAGCGGGAAGAGCGCCTAGCCCTGGCAACGGTCTTGAAAGGTCTCAGGATGACCGTAGAGGGGCTTCTGGACGCGGATAAGGCTATCGTGACCAGCGGCGGGGTATCACCTACGGAAATCGATTTTAAACGCATGCGGTCACGGCTGTTCCCGAATCTGTATCTCGTGGGCGATATCCTCGATATCGACCGCCCGTCCGGTGGATACAGCCTGCAACTGTGTTGGACCACCGGATTTGTCGCCGGCACCTCCGCGACCGCCGATATCGTTTCTTCCACCTCGAAGGCTTAGAGCCTATCCGTCAGGGTCTCCGTTGGAGCGTACGATCTTTGAGCGGAAAGGTGAGTAACCAGCGAAGCCCTATCCGGATAAGGCGACAAGGGGTACGCACGTTTATGCCGAAGATCGTAGGCGCAGTAGGTATGTTCCTATCGGATAGGCTCTTAGTCTTTGGAAAGGGATATGCTCGTAAAAATAGCAAAAGACCCGTCGAGCGTCTTTTGCTCGCGGGTCATCGTTCTGGTTGCGCGTTCCTTTTCTTTCGCCACTCGATGACTTCAAGAGGCGGTTCATCTTCGTGATGACGGATCAGGACGCCGACGGATCTATCGAGAATGCGTCTCGGGAAACCCTTTTCAATATGGTAGAGTCCATTGTCACGATCGTCCGGGCCTTCGTGACAGATGATAGGATCTCCCGCGATGGCCATAAATGTTTTTTTTCCGACCTCCGGTTCGCTGATGTTCTCGGATGCTCCGGGTAAGATGATAACATCGTCGCCGTATCCGTATCTCTCATGCTTCCCGACCGCGACAATCGGACATACAAGGTTTTTGTTCTCGACTCTCATCGTTTTAGGGGTTTTGTTAAAGATCGGCAAAAGTACCGACAGATCATGCTACTATGAACTTTGAAATCCGTCCAGAAAGTCCGAACGTTTCCTGACGGATAGGCCAGTGAGGGTATACACAGTCACACGTAAATCTGAAATGAATAATTCATTCATACTCGATTCATCACTCATTCCAGTACTCGTTTTCCATTGCTCATATCGAAATATCTTCATGTGTTGTCTATCGCTACCAGAGGAGTACTAGAGGAGTTCGACTCCCTATAGGGAGTCGAACTCCTGAACGCAACAGGGATGTCCCTATAGGGAGTCGAACTCCTGCGTGACTTATAGTATATCTGTCGTGGTCGTGCTTAGTTGATCTCGATATCCACGTAAGCTATCTGTGGGAATTTCTCGATAATCTTCTTTTCCACCTTGTCAATATGGTTGCCGACGAGTCGCGGAATGCGGTCCGTCGTCCGGAACATCAATCGTGCAAACTCCTTGAAGTCGTCTTTTATGTCATCATATTCCCTTTTCAGGTCGCCGGCTTCATAGATTTCCTCGTAGAGGGGTGAGCCGTTCCATTCGACCGTCGTGAATATCCGGTATTTCCCGATATCGATCGCGACGGATTTGAACTCGAGCACCTGTTCGATGCACGGATCCTTCAGAAGGCTCTTGATGATCTTCTGCGTGACCTCGTTGCTAAGCGGTTTGCCGATGATGTATTGGTGATTTTTCATTATCAAAATGATCGCGAGAAATCCCAATATCAACCCGACCAATATCCCTCCCGACGCGTCATACGCGGCGTTGCCCGTGACATACGTCGCCCACTGCGCGAGAAGCGCTATGAAGACCCCGAGTACCGCCGCTCCGTCCTCGTAAATGACGGCGAGGAGGATCGGGTCGGCTTCCTGAAACGTTTTTCGTGAAAATTGTCTTCCTGTGCGCAACTCATTCAACGCGATCAGAAGCGTGGCGCCCTCAATCGCCAATGCCGCTATCAATATACCTATACTCAATACGCTGAAAAACGGATGACCCCCGTCATTTTTCGTGAGTGAATCAATCGAGTGATAGATAGTGATTCCCGATCCGATGAACAAGATGCCACAGGCTGAAATCAAAGACCAGAAGAACCGTTCGATGCCGTATCCGTAGCCATGAATCTCGTCCGCCGGTCTTTTCGAACGCTTGATCCCTATCAACAAGAGCGACTGGTTGAGCGTATCCGCGAAGCTGTGCGTCGCCTCCGCGAACATGCTCGCGGAACCGGTCGTGAAAAAAATCGCCGTCTTCATCACGGTGACGAACGTATTGCCCAAGAGTGCGAACAGTACCGATTGCTTGCCGTGCGTCTGATCTTCCATGTTTCGGTTTCAGGTTTCAATCACGCTTATCGTTTCCTCTTCAGAATAAAAGAAAATCACCATACCCACAAGTGGCAGAGCGGTCAATCCCCGATGAGAATGCTCTTGAAACCGTGAATGAAGATGTGAAGCTCTCAGTCTCTTTCCAAAATCATAACCGGGAAGCGAAAGTTGACGGCTGACAGTGAAAATGCTACCAAGGTGGTGGCATCCTTAAAAGAGAGCTGAGGTTTTTCAACCGCCAAATGGAGTACCATGAAACGTTATTATGGACAGAAGATGTGGGACAGTAGCATATCGAGGTATGTTTCGAACCCGGATTATATCCCGGAGCTCATACAAACCTATCGCATCCAAAGGCTGATGCGGTCACAAATCGTCCGGTCATCCGGGAATGGTTTTGGAAAAGAGTTGTCCCGATACGGATTCACTCCGGAAGCATGGGAATACCTCGGAAGGTATTGTTCGCTTCATCCTATGGGATCCGCGGCATTCGAACAGGGCGCCGTTCCCGAGGCGTTTCAAAGTTTGCATCTGTGTTCGACGCTGGAGGCGTTCACCATACCGGTCATCGGCAATCCGGTATTGACCGTCGGGGACATGCGACTGCGGTACCATCCGGACATATTGGAATCCGTTGCCGGCAAGCATGATCTTGAAATGACGATTTTCGTCATCGCTCCGGCGGAATTTCGGCCTCATGTGGAAGATCTCATCTTACAGCTTGCCATCGACGAGAACGATCTCGATCTTGTACGACCGACGGGACTGAAGGAAACCGTCTTCTCGCGTCCGGAGTGGGCGGATATCGATCAGGAATCCTGGAAACGATCCAGGACGCGCGGCTGGCTTGAGCTCGATAACGGATTCCTCTTTTTTTCCGAGCCGAAGATGTGGATCGCCTTTTGTGACATGCTCGGAATCGAAGTCCCTCCGTATACCGAAATTCGGGCCGACTTTTCCGAAATCGATATGGCTCTACGGGAAATAGCACTCCACACAAAGCCCGTGAAGCACCTGACAATCCGATGAGACGCCCCGTCTCGATATCGCCGTTTCCTTGAAAGAGGAAACGGCGATTTTATTTCCGCATCGTCCGTGAGGGTAGACGGAAGTCGGCGACGGTCTGATCCATCACTTCTCGAAGACGGTCGTCAAAATCGGGAATCGACGCTTTCAAGACACTGACGAATGATTCGGGTCCCGAAGTTTCCTCCGAAAGGACTCGCTTCACGTCCTCGATACGGTCATCCGATACACGCAAGAGGAGCCGTTTCAACACGATGTCGGCGAACCGGTCAGCAAGCAGCGCCTGGTCTTCGACCGATACGTCGTGGATGCCGAGGATCTCGACGATATGGTCGGACCCTCCGGCGAGTACTTCGAATTGCTGTACGATATCATGGTGCATAGGTTTGTTATTCGGTAGCCAATTCCGACGGGAATTCCTTGCGTGCGCCTGGCTCACGTTTCCAGAGTACGATTGACAGGCCCCATAACATGGCGCCTCCGGGTATGAATGATCCGGCAGTACCTACTCCGACCGACAGGAGGCGCATGCCAAGCTTCGACTTCGGCAATGGGATACCTTTCTTTTCGAACCAGTCGACCGTCTTCTCCCCTTTCTGCAGGAGCGCCTCGGACCAGCCGGCCATCTTCTCCCGAAGTTTGGTCACGAACCCGCCGCCATATCGATGAATGACTTCCTCCTCAAGCTGGTCGGAAAGCTTCTCGGTACGCGACAGCATCTCATCGACCGTCGGCCCCTGTTCCGTTTTCAGGTCTCCTTCACTCGTTACGACCATCCGCTCTTCAACGGTCTCTGTCTCTTTGTTTTTTTCCGTGGCACCCACGACCGGACGCTCTTCAAAAGGCATAGTCAAAATCGATATCGGTATATGAGACAGTATATCATACCGAAATGACTTGATGTGTCGCATATCGCTACCGGAGGAGTTCGCTCCGCGAATGCCGGGGCGGACTCCTGAACGTAACAGTGATCCAGTCAATTTGGCATCAGATGATACGACCTCCTCTAACATGGGGTCATACGCAATATATGGTTCTGACCGTTATGATCACGATGCAATATATTTATGTGTTTCGATTTTCATCCTGCTCCACTGTCTGAGGAGGATTATCCGATGAAAAAGAGGATGGTCCCCCGAGTCTTCGAGGCACGTCGTTCGCGAACGACCGTGTCGAGGGTGAGGGGTGGGAGACTCCCTGATGAGGGGCTAATATGCCGACCCTGCCCCACTAACCGTATGATCCCTAAAACATTTTCGAGGAAGGGAGCAGGTAAATACTATGTCAACGAACATAAAAATAGCGTCGTTATGCAACGACGCTCATAAATAGGCCGAGAAAATCATGTCCTGCCAAAGCCGATTACGCAAACATCATTGCGTTTCCGTAGTCCGTCAAGCAGACTTGCCATGGCAGATGGAAAATGGTCGGCTTCCTGCTCATGGCATTCCGATCTGGTCACGACCTGATACCCTTGTCTGATGGCATTGGCTTCCTCACCGAAACGACTTTTGACCATGTCCCAGAAGAATTCGACCAAGCCATCGGCCCGGCGACGCTCCTGTGCATGTCGAATATGAATCTTCTGAGCCTCTTCAAGAAGTGCGGGAATTATTAAACAAAGCCACTTCTAATTAAAATTTACTACTTTTACTGAAAAGATCGTCCTCGGTTATCTCAGTGGCTCCAATTTTATCTAAAAGCTTGTTCGTTATCTCCAAAGCATCTTTTGATGGTATATATGAAATATATTCAAAATACAACTCATTGTCTTTAGAAAAATTCTTACCAAAAGCATTATCCAAAGTCGTTACTAATAAATCATTGTCTTTTGTAAAATATATATTCTGAAAATCCTTTTCAGGTATTTTATCCATCATTCTTTCGATAACCTTTACAATTAGAGGGTACCCTTCATTGGTTTCTATTCCCATATCATCTTTAACCGCCTTCCTTGCAAAATACTCCGTCAAACCTTCTTCAAAAAAAGTTGGTAAGCTTTTTTCAGATGAAATATAGCTAGTATAGTGATAATATTCATGAATAACTGTTCCAAAATAATCTGCAAGTGTCTCCGTATCAGTAGAATCAATGGCTATCTTGATATTATTTGGAGGTGCAAATACGCCAAGTTCATAAGGTATGTCATCCTTTGAGGCAATAGCCATTTCTTTATAGCCAGCTATAATCTTTCTTATTTCAGTGTATATGTTTAACTCGTATTGATCCGATTGCAGTTGCACCCGCCAATTATCAGCCTCGCTATTATATTGGTCAATTTCATCATTGTAAGAGTTCCTCATATTCTCACAATATCCGTAAGAGTATCTAGGTTCATATGTGTAAGTGAAATATCCTGGGGAGCAATAAGTATAGGGATAATACGAACAAGTTCCAGCAACATAGTGTGAGATAGTATCTTGTGCATTGATACAATTAGAATATGAGGAATTTCCAACCGAAACAGTTAGATTTGCCATATCGACATTGTAATTTATCTTGCCCTTATCGTAGCTGACTGCCGAAGCATATGAATTTACAACTTTAGTAACTTTTGCTAGTGCGGTATCTAGTCTTGCAATGACCTCATTTATTTGATCCTCTCTAAACTGATTATATTCTTGCCTATCCATGAGATGCATTTCAGGAATAACCTTTACATCTTTTCCATCAACTTCCTTTTCAATCATCAACTTAGCTAAAATTGGACTGATTGCCTCAAAAATATCTTTATCCAAATTTTTTACATAAATATTATCAGCATACATTGTTACTGGACTGTCATTTGGAATATTCATGTTTGCAGGAAACCTCTTTAAAACCCCCGTCAAGACGAGTTGTTGATAAAACTGACCCTTATTATTGCTACCTGCAACGACGTATTTAACAATCTGATTATTAATATTATCTTCAGCTTTAATAATTTTGGGAGGGTTGTTTTCACTATTAAGCTTTGACACCAGGTCTTCTTTGCTCCATATGAGTCCGTTTGATTTGGGATGTAGTTTAATTTTGTAATTAATAAAAGTCTTTTGACTAAATGCAAATACATATGTGCATAGAAAAGCACTATTAAAAGCAAGGAAGGAAACAGCAACTATAAGCAATAGATGCACAGAATACTTTTTCCAAGAAAATGACTTCTGACTCTTAGTCCAATAATAAGCAAGCAGTACGGAAAAAATTGCAAAAACTACTAGAGCTTTTTTTAACAGATAAAATTGCAACAGATAATAGCTTACAAATACACTTTTATTTTCAATGGGTGCTCCCAGCTTATAGATGGAAAGATAGCTAAAAATCAATAGCGAGACTAGAAAAAGTGCTGGCAATAAAAATTTATAGATCTGATTGTTTTTAAATCCTCCTTTTGCAGTTATTTTAAAAGAGGCAAATAATCTTATTTTCTTCCTTATCCAAATTAACAACTTTTTAATATATACCGAACTACGCTTTTTTTCGTGTTTTATTACTTCTTCAATTTTTTCTTCCTCCCTCGCAATTGAATCAATTAAATTTAAACTGTTCTTTTGCAATGCGGATTCAATTTCTCCATCAGTCATCCCTCTTGGTTTGAATCCCTTTCTGAAAAATTGAGTCTCACACTTTAAGCATGTGCTGTCTTCAGCATTATTATATTTACTTCCACATTTAGAGCATTCCGAAACAAGATGCTCTGGCAAATTATCAAAGTCATATATTATGTCTGCTTTTTTTGGTTTTGTTGTTTCATGAAAAACGCTTTGCGAACCACAAAATTCACAAAAAATATCCTTTTTATTTATTTTTTTTCCACAATTTTCACAAAACATAATATTACTCAACAAAGTTAACTTTTACTCGCTTTGATTTTGAAACATACCATATCCAAATCAAGGCTCCCCAAAAATTCTTGCCAACTATTTTTGAATATTCAGCAAGTAAAGTAGCATCTGTCGTATAAGAATAAACCAGTGCATATGTTATTACTCCCTGCATTACCATATATAGCCAAAGCACAATATAGTATTTTTTAAACTCTTTTTTCCTTTTAAAATACAGATAGATGACATAGCCACTAAGTGTAGCCGTTATGAAACCATTAAGAATATCATATAAAAATATTATTGATCCTGCGCTAATTGAATTACTAAATATTGCATCCGTAAAAATATAAACTCCATAACCAAGTGTTACAAGTAATCCTAAAATAACCAAAGTAAGCCATCCTTCAAGTCCCTTATACTTTAAAATTTCCTCGGCAGTTGGTGCAGTAGTCACTTTTTGCCGTTCATCACTGAATGCTTTTCTGACAAGTGTAATGATTAAACCAATAATTGCAGAAATAAACAAAATCCCAATAAATGTACCTGCGCCATCGTTTTCAAAACCATCCATAAGGATAGTGGGAATCAATAATACCAGAAAAGATATAAGCGTTGAATACATAAAAGCCACGCCGAAGCTAAATTTTTCTTCAATATCTCGAGGCGGTTCCTTTCTTGGAAGCACATTTTCAACAATCTCTTTTGTTGAATTACCACAGTTTTTACAAAAATTTGCTTCATCTCGCAATTCAGTTCCACAGTTTCTACAAAACATATTTTTTAATTTAATTTATTACCACAAAATTTACAAAAATTACTTCCACTTGAAACTTTATTTCCAGAATCACTGCAATATCTTGATTCATCCGATATAACGGGAACTTCTTCATGTGTAACTTCTTGCTGAGTCGTTTCCTGTGTATTGTTTTCATCACCTAGTAACGATTTCATTTTTTCATCGTACCCCGCTTGAGAAATACTTCCAGACGCTAGGCTGTTATTAATCTCGGCAATATTCTTGAACTTTTCAAACTGTTCATTATCCAATTTTATGCCATATTGGCAAACTGGACATAGTATATATTTTTCAACTGAATACGGAATAACTGGTATAAAAAATAAAGAAAACCAAGTCGAAATACGGAATAAATTCCATGGACTTTCATTATTGCAGTGAGAACATTTGAAGTTAAGAACTGCTCCGAAGTTTTTTCTTAATTGCTTACCCCATCCAAAGATAAAAAACATATATTTTATTGAGTTATTTTATTACCACAATTTTTGCAGAAATTACCAAGCTGTGATATTTCTTTTCCACAATGTGTACAAAATTTTACAGATAAGTTAACATCACTATTTTCATCAATAAATAAGTCTTGCTCGCTATCAATAATTACAGCATCCGATATTAACTCTTCATTTACATCATTAACTGCCATACCATAGTCGGTATCAAAAGACTCCGCCACAGATTCCTTTGGTTCTCCCTTTGAAATAAGATATATGCCTAAGTATCTATCTCAAATCTTTCTCCCTTCCCACTCTTCCCAATAAAACCCGTACGAAAGCCAAAACCATCATTTGCAGACTGGTATTCAACGTACGCTCACAGTTTTTCCAAAGTCTTCGGCATTTCTCCAACCAAGAG
>CAITOC010000083.1 GCA_903893925.1 Candidatus Moraniibacteriota bacterium | reverse complement strand
CCGATTCGAGGAGTGGTCGGATTGCTTCAAATTGTTCCCGGGTGATATCACTCGGATAGATCTTTCTTTCCATAGTTTTGTTTTAACAAAGCCTCTGGATGGAAGGATACACCTAAAAAAAGATTTGAGATAGATACTTAGCGCTCGAGGACGTTCAGACTTTCTTTAATCCTTTTCATAAGAGGCATCCAGACAGAACCGCTATGCTTTACGGACATCTCCCGTGCGATAGCAACCTCCTTACTCAGGTATGCCTCATAATAAACGAGTTTAAGGGGGCGGTACGGTTTTGTTGATATGACAAGCCCGGCAGAATGCTTTTCGAGTCGCTTTTTCAGGTCAGGCGTCGAGCCTTTGTAAAACCAGTCGGTATTCTTCTGGCTTTGTAAGACGTAAAAGTAGTACATGGGATTCTTTTGCAAGAATCAAAGGCAAAGACGAGGCCAACTACCAAAATAAAGGATAGCTGGCCACGTCGTTCGCGAACGACGTGGCTGGGGAGGTAGGGATCGAACCTACGCATGGCGGGACCAGAACCCGCTGCCTTACCGCTTGGCTACTCCCCAATGGAGATCGTGAGATACGACGCCCTGTAAAGTCCCGGAAATAAATAAATCCGAGGGCTTTTCAGTCCTCGGATAGGTTATCATTCCATTCGAAAAGAATCAAGCCTCGGAAATCGGCGGGCTTTCCGTCAGTTCCTGATCAGCGCGTAGGCGTGCGATACGTTCCCTGACTTCCCGGCAGGCCGCCAGAAGCTCCTGGTACAGGATGCCGAATTTCTGCGCATACGGGATGAAATATCGTTCCGTTTCAACAAGGTATTCCCATTGCTTTTTCAAGGTAAAAACATCGCATGTCAACAGATTTACCAACCGATCGGCAAGTTTTTTCTGAAAAAACGAACGACCGGCGGTCCTGAACCACTGGAAATAGATCCGCGACGCATCCTCCTTTGAATAGCCGTCTTTCTCGGAAAGCTTCGTCAGGCGTTCCAATCCCCTGGCGTTCTTTTTCGAGAAGGCTCCTTCGCTTCTCTCGAGCGTCCATTCGTCGAGGTCTTCCGGGCCGTCATGCATGATCGCCTCGATGAGTTGATCCGGATCGTATATTCCGAGCCATCTGATGAGCAGGAGTGCGACGACACGGCTATGCTCGAATCCCCGCGTGACGCCGTCTTTCCTGAGTGTCCCGCGAAATCCGTCTTTGCCGTAGTCATAGGCCCTTTTGACCTTATTGTACTGCTTGCTTCTTCTGGGCCAGTATTCCGCCACATAGTTGAAAAAAGTCTCTCGATTCTCATTCGGATTGAAAATTATGGCACGGACATCGTCCAAAATCCCACTCATGATGCCTCCTTGTCTTCGGGGTTGATACAATATTAAAAAACGGGGGAAAGGCATGATACCTTCTCCCCCGAAAATGTGCAAGTGTCAGCCGATCATACCAAGACACCGTTCACGTCCTGGGTGATCGATTCGAGACGTTCCCGGGCCGAGTTCCGTTCCGGGCCGTTCTCGCGAAGCCGTTTCAACATGGCATGGATATCCCTGTAATTCGACCGGAGCACGTGATAATACTCCCTCTCGAAGAAGTCTTCCATATTCTCGATCTGTCGCCGTACGAAAAGATCGAGGAACCGTTCGCCATCGTCGATGAAATCATCGATATCCGTCACCGGTCTCCGTGGACATTCCTCGGACAACCGCAGCAGAGCGTCGAGAAACACGTCCCAACCTTTCGAGATGCAATAGGCGTCCGCCAGACAGAGCAGCTTCTTCGTCTTGCTCGTAGCCACGTGTGGTCGGACGGTACCGTCCACGTAGTCGTTCCACTGGGTGACGTACGTCACGGCATGATCGACGATAGATCGAGTGGATCCTTTCGGTATACAATGCCCGAACAGTTTCTTCATGTTGCTTTCGACCCGTTCTTCCGGTGCGGACTCGGGATGCCGAAATCCGAGCGGTCCATTCCGTCCGCAGTCGAGTGTCAGGGCGCATACCCTGAGGAGTAATTCCTGTTCGCTGTCGATTGAGACATGAGGCTGAAGATTTGACAACATCTCTTCCGCCTTTTCCAACCGATATCTCGCATGAGAGCCATCGTGATACGGAAGAGCGGGCTCCTGCAGGATTTCGGTTATCGACGATCTTCGTTCATCGAAAACAGTCCTCATGGTCTTGCAACGTTTCGAAGAATATCTCATCATCCGTTTTCCTCCGTTTGTTCGTCGTTGATTGATTGTGAAAAAACACAAGACGGACTATACCGTCTTGTGCCGATTCCGTCAAGCGCGAGCGGCTTCTTGGTTCAGATCTTCAGGTAGCGACGAATGGCGATATGGCTTGAGACCACGCCGAGGAGGATGCCAACGATGATGGTCAGCGGGGCGAAGATCCACAAAAACGAGAGGTATACCTGAAAGAACGTGGTGCCACCGAGGATCTCGGTCAGGATCGGTCCCGAGTTGCGCGAGAAGGCGAACGCCACGGCCGTGAGGAAAACGACCGCGGATACGGCGGCGGTAAGCCCGTAGAAGACGCCCTCGAAAAAGAGCGGCATCCGGATATACAGGTTCGATGCACCGACGAGTCGCATCACTTCGAACTCCTGCCGGTGCGAATAGATGGTGAGCCGTATGGTATTGAACGTGATGAGGATCGCGATGAGCGTGAAGGCGATACCGAGCGTGAGCCCGATGGCCCGGGCGCGGGAGGCATAGTCGTTGAGGCCCTCGATCTTCTTCTTGTTGCGCGCGTAGTTCACCGTGTCGATCTCGTTCTGGTAGGACGAGCTTTGGAGTTTGGTCGCGATGAGGTCGTAATCGGCGGGATTGACCGCACGGATGATGAGCGAGGAAAGAAGCGGGTTCTCACCGATCGCGGTCACGGCGTCGGCATTCACCTGATTCCCATCGCTCAGGAACTGCTTGAGTGCCTCTTCCTTGGAGACATAGGTGATCGACGAGATCTCCTTGTACTTCGAAAGCTCGTCGCGGATGGTCAGGATGCGACTCTCCGAGACGTCGGGCTTGAAGGTCGCGCTGATGCTGATCTTCTCCTCGAGATTGCGCACGGCCAGACTCCCCGCAAAACCGATAAGCGCCGTCAGGCCGATGATGAAAAGCGAGAGGGTAAGCACCGAGACGGTCGCGAAGGTGAGCCAGCCGTTACGCCGGTAGTTGTCCACTCCTTCTTTGAAAGTCCTCCACAGTTTGATTGTTTTCATAGGCGTGTATAGGTTCAGACGATCGGTCTTGGTTTGCGTTCCGAAGTGACATACCGACCCACCATCTCGTCGCTCACGATGTGACCGTGGTCGAGCAACACGACCCGACGGCCGATATTGTCCACGATTCCCTGATTGTGCGTGGCGAGGATCACCGTCGTCCCAAGCTGGTTGATCTCGAGGAGGAGCTTGATGATCCCCTCGGCCGAGACGGGGTCGAGGTTGCCGGTCGGCTCGTCCGCGATGATGATCTTGGGCTGGAGGATGAGTGCCCGGGCGATCGCGACCCGTTGCTGTTCGCCGCCGGAGAGCTGTTTCGGACGATTGTCCGCCTTTCCGTCGAGATCGACGAGTTCGAGGATCTGTGGCACTTCGGCGAGTATGTCCTCGGTCGGCTTGCCGTATACCTCAAGTGCGTATGCGATGTTCTCGAAGGCGGTCTTTTGTGGCAACAGTTTGAAGTCCTGGAACACCGTCCCGATATTCCTACGATAGTATGGGAGATGCTTGCGTTTGATCTCGGTCAGGTCGCGACCGTTGAACCGGACGACGCCCGAGGTCGGAACCTCCTCGGCATAGACGAGTTTCAGAAGCGTCGATTTGCCTGCGCCCGACGCGCCGACGAGAGTCACGAATTCACCCGGCAGTATGGTCAGGTTCACGGTATCGATAGCCGAGTAACCGCCGGGAAACGATTTCGAGACCTGGTCGAACTCGAGAATAGGAACGATCGGAGCATCCGTTTCCGTCGAGGTCGGATCACTTTGGTCGGACTCCACAAATGCCGAGAGCTCCTCTTCGAGGATCGGTTCGGGTGTCGGTTCGGAACCGCGCTTGGTTGATTTCACTCTGTCCATATTCGTATTGCGTTTCCTGTTTATTCCTTCGCTACGATGTTCGATTTGAGAGCGGCTTCGATAAACGTTCCGATTCCGCCGTCGAGCACTTTCGCCGTGTCAGCGGTCTCGACCTTGGTCCGATGATCCTTCACGAGATTGTACGGATGCAGCACGTATGATCGGATCTGATTCCCCCACTCGGCACTTTTGTGTTCGCCTTTGAGTGCTTTCGTCTCCTGTTCTCGTTCCTCGAGGATCCGCTGATAAAGCTTGGCTCGCAAAAGTTTCATCGCCTGCTCGCGGTTCTGAAGTTGGGAGCGTTCACTCTGCGAGCTCGCGACGATACCGGTCGGTATATGAGTGATACGCACGGCGCTGTCGGTCTTGTTCACATGCTGACCGCCGGCACCCGACGCACGATAGGTATCGATGCGGAGTTCCTCCGACCGTATCTCCACCTCGGCCGTGTCTTCGAGCACCGGCAGGATTTCCACGAGTGCGAACGATGTCTGACGCAACTGATTGGCATTGAAGGGCGACAGCCGCACGAGCCGGTGCACGCCGGCCTCGGTGCGAAGATACCCGTACGCGTACTCGCCCGAAACCTCGATCGTCACGCTCTTGATGCCCGCTTCGGTACCGCGCGACTCGTCGATCACATGCGCCTTGAAGCCATTCTGCTCGGCGTACCGGAGATACATCCGCAAGAGCATCTCGGCCCAGTCCTGCGCATCCACGCCACCCGCACCTGCATGGATGGAGAGGAGTACGTCGCCCCGGTCATGCGGACCCGAGAAAAGAAGTCGGAATTCCCAGCTCCCGATTTCATCCCCGAGCGCTTCGACTTGCTTGCGGATATCCCGTTCCTCTTCGGGACCGAAGTCGCCGATTCGGGACAGTTCATCGAGGTCGCGAAGACTTTCATCTATCCTGTTCAAAGAACCGAGCTCCTTCTCGATCGCCTCGAGCTCCCGGAGAAGCTTCGCCGCACTCTCCGGATCGTTCCACAGGTCCGGGCGGACACTTTCCGCCTTCAGTTCCTCACGACGGCGCTCCTTCGCGGCAACATCAAAGATATTCCCGCAGATGCGGGAGTTTTTCCTTGAGCGTGGCGATGATTTCCTTGAGCTCTTCCATAACGGGTCCAGTATACCATTTTTCGACGAATATGGAAATATCGATTCTCAATTCCTTCCGTCACCGGTTGCCAAGATCGGGATATTCCGGTACCCTGATGTGGAGGTTCCATGCCGATGTAGCTCAGTTGGTAGAGCAACGCACTCGTAACGCGTAGGTCGTCGGTTCAAATCCGACCATCGGCTCCAAGACGTATAGCAGAAAACAGATAACATTGAACAGTTAACGAGGAACAGATAACCGTATACAGTAAGCAGGGAACTGATAGGAAGGAACAGCTATCAGGGAGCATGGAACATGAACTATTGAACTGATAATGGCGAATAGGAAGTACTCCTCAATCCGCACCAATGAAAAAACGCCCCTATGATGGGGCGTTTCGTACCGCACTCTTTTCTCCCGCTACCTATTCCGCGAGCTTCGCGTCGATCGCGGTCTTCAGGTCGGAATATTTGATGGCTCCGGCGTAGAACTGATCGTTGACGAAGATACCCGGCGTGCCGGAGATGCCGAACGATGCCGCCTCGGCCGATTCGGCCGAGATCTTGTCGGCATACTTCTTGCTATCAAGACAGACAGTGAAGTCAGCCGCCTTGAGTCCGAGCGCCCTGGCATACTCCTTGAACTTCTGTGTTCCGGTCGTAGCGCCCCACTCCGCCTGTTTCGCGAACAACGTCTCTTCGTAGAGCGCGAATTTTCCCTGCTCGTTCGCGCATTCGCTCGCGAGCGACGCATTCCCGGCCTGCGGATGAAACGCGAGAGGGAGTTGCTTGTACACGAACTCCACCTTGTCTCCGTATTCCGAAAGCATAGTCTTCACGGACGGATAGAAAGCCTTGCTATACGGACACTGGAAATCCGAATATTCGATCACCTTGACCTTCGCATCCGACGGACCGGTGACGATGGCGCTATCGCCGATCTCCGGCGTGGTGAGGTATTTGCCCGGCGCCAATCCGAGACGGGCCGTATCGAGCACGTAGGAACCGTCCTTCTGGGTGAAGATCTCGGCTGCGGCGTTATAGAAATCGGTGCTGGCGATCTTGTCGGCGAAAATGAACGCCGGGAGCGTCTTCACGCCGAACTCCGCCACGAGCGCTTTCCCCTCGTCGGACGATGCCTCGACAGGGACCGCTTCCATGGTCGGCAGGATGCGTCGGAACCAGACGAGCGCCTCGTCCGGCGAACACTTCGTACAAGCGCTGTCGGTAATCACCTTCACGCCGACTTTGGGGTCGGTATACGCGACCCAGGTCTTCCCGGCCGCTTCGAGGATATTGTTCTCACGTACGGCTCGCGGGGAAAATCCTTCGCGCGTCACCAGTTGTCCGATATCCACGAACAGACTTCCGACGAACAATCCTCCGACCAGGATCAGGATCGAGGTCAGGTTCTTGATCTTGTTCTCTTGCACGTCCATCGCGGGAGCGGATTCTGTCCGATCGATCTCATTCTCGTTCATAGCATTCCATTCATTACTTATCCCCTCCTCCCTCCGAAATACGAAACGGTTACTGGCACGACCCTCCACTCGGCGTGGCTGTCGGATCGACCATGCCCGAAGCGGTGGCCGCGTTTTTCTCGGCGACCTTGCGTTCGATCGCGTTCAAATCATACGCTCCACTCGATCCCTTCAGGGTATAATCCTGATACCCGATCGTGATGGATCCGGAAGACGTGGTCTTGATACCGAACCCGATGACGAGTCCGAACGCGAACAGCACGAGCAACCGTTCCTTCACGGTCATCCGACCGACGATCGAACAGACATAGGTCCGCACCGATTTCGTCGATTGTTTCAACCGAGCGAGCGATTCCTCGGCGAGCGGTGTCGCCTGCTCCCAAAGATTCGCGAGTATTTCCTGCAGTTTTTCTCTCATAGCGTCATGGATTACTTGATTCGGCCCTGTATCATAGCATACGTCGAATATGGCAACAATTGACAATCTTATTGAATTCGGCTATAATCGTAACATTGTTGTTTAACTCGTTTTAGCAACCAAGAAACGGAGGATGCCATGCAATGCAATAATCCTGATTGCTCGTGTCTGCAGAAAAATGCGACACCAGGGACAGATATGTCCGATCCCAAAAAACCACACGTATGCGAGTGTGCGAAAATACTACAAGACTTCCAAAATAATGTTACCGCAGCCAAGGTGATTCAGCCCGATTCAGTCGTGGATATTTTTCCAAAATCAGATGATCATGATCAAAAACTTTGCCGATAAACATATCGGCACCGTACCGTTTCAAAAGCAGCCCGAATATCAGGCTGCTTTTTCTTTACCCACCGATACGATTTCTTCCAACGCTTCGAGTAATTCCGTTCTCCCCTCTCCCGTTTTCGAGGAATACCGGATGACTGTACTGTCGGGATATTCCTTCGCCGCTTCGCGGACATGATTGGCGATATCGTTGCGTCGACCCTTGTCGGCTTTGTTGGCCAGCAGGAGGATCTTCCGACCGGCATCACGCAGTACCCCGATCGTCTCGCGGTCCGAGTCCTGTAGCCCGATCTCGGCATCGATGACGACCACCGCCAGATCGATCCGTACCTCCGGCGCTCCGGCGAACCAGGAAAGGTGCTTCGCGATCTTTTCCATCTGTGACTTCGCGAGTCGCGCATAGCCGTATCCCGGCGTATCCGCCAAATGCCAACGCTCGTCGACGAGGAAATAGTTTGCCTCGGTCGTCCGACCGGGTCGCGAACTCGACCGAGCCATGCCCTTGCGCCGTATCAACGCATTGATGACACTCGATTTCCCCACATTGGAACGTCCAAAAAACGCCACCGTCGGACGTTCCGGCATCGGCAGACCTTCGGAGCCCGTCACTCCTTTCAAAAATCGTGTGTCGCGTATTTCCATAGGGAATGTATCGTTGTTCCCTGTATACCATGACCTCGACTCTATGGGAAGCCACGGGCCTTGACAAAAATTACGCTTTCTTTCATCATACGTTCATTCATTAACATGTATCAAAGGAGGGAACAAATGCCTCAGACATTCAATGTTCATGTGCCAAAAAGCCATCGTTTTCCATTCGGGTTCATCCATGAACACTATCTACCGAAAGGAAACGGGAGGTCTCATCATTTCCCTCCTCCAGGAAAGACTGTTCCAACCGGCACAAAAAAGAAAACGCCCCACGTTAAAAATGGAACGGGACAGCCGACTCAAAAACATACTTGAATTTCCATCAACACTCATTGGAGGATAACCATGATAAATTCGACACTACATTTCCCGAAAGCTGCTACAGCACTCTTCGAACCAGAGAAGACGATTCTTGAAGAAATCACTTCGGTCGGTCTCGATTTTGCTCGGTCGCTCCTGGTCAGCGCGATTCGATTCGCAGAGGCACTGTTCGATGGCGGCACATCGATCTACGATTTCGTGACCGGACAGCCTCGTCGGGCTGTCGTAGCCAGAGAAAAACGACTACCTGTCGTTCGCGGAGACAATGACATTCTCGAGTGAATCCGAAACATCAAATCACGGAGGTCGCATGTATAGTCAAAGCCGTCATGACATATTCTCGCGGATCGCATTCTTGGAATCATTGCGACAAATCGGTTTCACGGACGTATCCGAAAATGACATCTCGATTCGACCGTATCAGTATTGGAAAGGTGAAAAGAAGATTACTGAGGGGTTTTACCATCCATATCCACGGGAAGGTTTCTGCCGGATGTACATCATCTATGTCGAATTGGGAATGTTTCGGATTGTCCGGTTTGAATACCCTATGTGGGAGTTATCGCCGATGCCCGTGATCGACTTCCCTGTGTGGTTCATCGGGGATATCGTCTGCAAAGGAATACGGTCGTTTACGAGTCTGCTCACGATCGCCAAGTCGTTCCTTCCCTGTCCCGCCTGATGCGGACCAAAATGCCGTCTTCTCATATCGCAACAGTGCGAATGAAGATGACGGCTTTTTTCATATATGGGTCACTCTTACTGCCAAAGGAGTCCGACTCCCTAGAGGGAGTCGGACTCCTGACACACCGCTCATTTCGTTCATTCGGTATTCGTTTGTGTCGGAACTTTTCGTACCGCCAGGAACCCTTGACATTTCTTGTGGAAGTGCTATTATATCCGGTAAGTTTTCTTTAACATCCACTAACCGTCAACGGAGCCAATCATGGTACAAAAAGACGTTATTCCGTTCTATGGACCCGCGGTTCATCCTGCGGTCACATCCCTGATCAAACCGATAATTCCGGACTCTGTCTGGGAAATCGGTGGGAGCACACATCCATTGGAATTTTTCAAAGGATTCAGCGCTTTGCTTCCGACTATCGAAGATCAAAAAACTACTGAGTTCGTTCCGACCATCTGGCATCTTTTCGGATTTGCCATTGGAGAAGCGATACGGACGACGGAGTTCGTCGTCGAGACCACAGGCGTCTTGGTTACAACGTCCGTGACGCTCGTCGAAACAGTGACGATACTTTTTGAATCGCCAATCCGGCTTCCGATAGCTATAGGAATTTGTTTCCTTTTCCTCGCTCTGGCGTAAGTAACGGACTAGGTGGCGTGGAAAATTTCTCGGCCGTCATGGTGACAGCCGGACCGAAACGAAAACAGGGTAACACGATGTTTTCTTCCCAATTGTTTTTCCGGGATTGTGTATGGCGTCTGCATGATCGTGAGGCGTTTGCCGAAATCTCAATCGTGCTCGACACGATTCCAAAATGGAATATTCCGAGATCGACCCGACTCCCGAAGCCCCCGACATCGTCATCTCGGATGCGAGTGCTCACGAGACGTAGCTGCATCAAATCGAAATAGAAATTCATTAACGCAACAAACAAGGAGTGGGATATGGCAACAGTAGCGATTCAAAATGAGAAAATTGAATCCGTAGAGAGCAGAGATTATAGGCTCTTTATGAAGAGTTATAACGAGACGATAGAAAGACTCAAAAATCCTCAACATTCGAATTATGAGGATTACGTTTTTTTCCAACAAATCGTTAATCCTGATTCTGTCATGACATTTTTCCTGCTTTGGAAAGACAGGACGCACAATGGAAGTCCCTCTTCCGGAGAACTTTTCCAAAAATTCGTCATCGTTACCGTCCAGAACCGGACGATCAGGATTTCACGAAATGCAGGCAGTCTGGGGGAAACATATCTTGCGCAAGTAGTCGGAAATACTCCGAATGCCTGGGGTGAAGACAAAGTACTCGATGTCCTGGAGCATCTTCATAACCATGTCGAACTGAAAAGACCTATTACTACCGACGATATCAAGTATTTACGATTACTGGACGTATTGTCCTCAGAATCGAAAGATGTCATTCAGAGTAGTTTTAATGAGCGTCTTTTGAATTATAAGGTACGTATAAACATTGATTCCTCGATATCGCCGGATGAAATCTGGTGATACCATCAGTCAATAAAAAAGCCAGCCCCAAGGGACTGGCTTTTTCATATTCCTCTTTCTCTTTTCCAAATTCTTCATTCTTGATTTCCTCTTCTTGATTCATCATTCAAGAAAGACTAGTTTCCGCAGGCAGCCCCGTTCGAGGCGCTTCCGGCAGCTGCGGTCCCCTCGCCGAATCCGGCGGAAGGAGCGGCCGTGGCAAGTGTCTTGGTGCACTCGGCCGGAGCCTTGTCGAATGCGGAACAGATGATCTTGAGAAGCGATTCCGGATCGCGCTGCGAATCGGCCGTGACCCCGTTGATCACCAGAGTCGGCGATCCCTGTACGGCGTACTTGTCATTGTCGGCCTTGTCCGCATTGAACGGCGGGAAGTTTCCATTATACGTACTCTCGTCGTTGAAATCCTTGGTCACGTCGAACTTCGTATCGGATTGCGTCACACAAGCGGCGTTCTTCGGCGCATCCACACCGGCAGTCGCAAGGCACGCCGCCTCGGTCCCCTGACCCTTCTTCAGGAAACAACCGAGGTACGTATTGAGTTTCGTCGGATCCTGCGTACGGATACAGTACTGGCGAAGATTCTCATCGAGCTCCTTTCGATCGCCCGTCGCCTTGTTGTTGTGCATCGAATAGGACACGAACTCGAGATTGAAATTGATCTTGTTGCCCAGCGTGGCCAACACCGGCAAGATACCCTTCTCGATCTGCGTCCCATACGGACAGTAGCTCATGACGAAAAGTTTCACTTCCGGCTTTGCGGTCTTGGGGACATCTTGTGGCGTAGGCGTCGCGGTAGCCGCAGCGGCCGGCTTCGCGACCTCCGTATCGAGCGGGGCTATCGGAAACAGCTTCGAGCCGTCGAGAGTGAGATAAACAACATGATCCTGCTTCTGCACCGTCACTATCGCCTTGTAGAGACCGTTCTCCTCCGTGGCATCCGATACCGTCAGATCGGTTCCCGGCGGAACGAGGCTTGTCTTCACGAAATCCTCTATACGAGCCTTCGCGGCGACCGGAGTGATATTCGTAAGTTTGAAAAATTTCCTTCCGGCGTCGGTCTTCGTCGCACCGTAGTATCCGCCACCGACCAGGGCCAACAGTACTACCGCGACCACCGCGATGACGATATCGTTCTTTTTCAACTTCAACGGTTTCCACTTCGTCTTCTTCGGGGTTTCCTCCGACACTTTTTCCGCTGTCTTTTCCGACGTCTTTTCTCTATCGCTCATAAATGGTTTTTTACTTCGTTATCCCGAATAGTGTATCAGATTTTACGAAAATACGATAGGTCCACGAATCCCGTGTCAACGGGTCCTCATGCCGGACTACGAAAGGAATGGGCTCGGACCCTTATCCGGTTCCGTAGCCGATCGATCCGACTCCGACGTCGTATGATCGCATTCGCACGGTTTCGATCCGACCGCCGCACTTTTGTCCGTCGATTCTTCCTTCCCCTCACATCCGCCGTCATGTCCACAGCATCCATGATCATGACCGTCATCCGCCCTCTTCCTGCCGAAGAGATTCCACGACATACGTTCGATCTTATTTCATTATGATCCCTCTTTGAAAAAGGATGTCAGAGAAGCCGCCCGATCCGAATCCTCACCGGCGAGTATATCAGGAAAACCGCCAGGAGATGAAACGCTTGTCCGTATTATTCGAACCCTATCGTAGCCTTCGAGCCCTCTGCTGGAGAGACTTCCCCGAAACCGGCCTCATAGCCCTTTAGGTTCTCCTGCATCGCCAGAAGCATGCGTTTGAAATGACCGGGACTCACGATGACACGCGCATTGAGCGTCCCTGCCGGAGGAAACAGATTCATGAAATCGAGTACGAATTCCTCTTTCGTGTGGAAGATGTTCACCGCATTCGAATATTCCCCTTTCAAAGTCTCATCACCCGCCTTGATTTGGATCTGCTGAGGTTGCGGTTGTGACTCCTCTTTCTTTTCCTTGCTCATACTCATTGTGTTACGGATAACGCCTACCAATCGGTACAAAAGAAGTATAACACACGGTGTCCGGCAGGACCGTTGACCTTATGCTATCCGGCCCAGTAATTGTTCACGTAAAGGATGATATCGAGCGCGAGGAACAAGGTCGACAGGAGCATCCATCCCGCCCGGACGGTCTGGTCCTTCACGCCGGCAAGCAGTATGAAGAGCGGGAACATCACGAGACTGTACCGGCCGACACTCATAAGCGTCCCGGAGGTAAACGCGGCGATCAACGTCGTCGACATGAAGATCGCATACCAAGGCGATAACTTCCGCCATACGGCGACGACCGCAGAAATAATGAAGACCGCAAGGAAGATATCGATACCCATGTTCGTGATCGAAGGATGCGAAAACAGCGAAAAGTGCTCCCGGTTGATCGTGAATGCCCGACCCCAGTTGCGTTGGATCTTGAAAAAGAGCAGTGGGTCGCCGAACTGCAGATAATCGTATCCGAGAAAGAGGAAGCTCCCGATCGGCGCCAAAAGCACGGGCCACAGTTTCCCCCACGTTTTTGGATGAGCCAGGTTTTTCCAGCCGATGTCCTCGCCGAGTTTCCAAATGATCGGTAGCGCCAAAAATACCCCGTTGCTGTGCGTGAGCGCCCCGAGAAACGCGATACCGGAGGCGAGTACGAAATCCTTACGGAACGCATAATAAAACGTGGCGATGGTCAGAAAAAGAAAAATCGATTCAGTATAGACGACATTGAAGAAAAAAGCCGTCGGGAAGATGAGCATCAAAATCACCGGCAACTCCGGATCGATATCGGGATGAAACTCCTTCACGAACCGGTACAGATATGTACACGACGCGACGAGGAATGCCATGCTGAGTATCCATCCGGCCAACACGAAATTTCCCAAAAGTATCGTCCCGAGCACCTTTATGAGCGCCGGGTAGAGCGGGAAGAACACGACGTTCGCGAGCGTGTTGTCGGTTTTCAGATAGTAACCGTGATCGACGATGTCGAGGTACCAGTACGAATCCCACCGATCGTGCATATCGACCAGACCGGAAGACTTAGGCACCGGGAAGTTCTCGGGTTTGATCCACGTATACGCCGTATCCGGCGCCAAATTGAACCTATTGAGCGCGACGTATCCGAACACGTTCACCACGAACAGCCACACAAGCGTCGTCAGTATCACTCTTTTCATAGTCCGTAGGGAGTTATGTATATCCGATAAACCGGTCGGATCCCGTGTCGTGATTATAGCACGAAATGAAGCTTCTTTGGGATTTCCAATTCGTATTTTCATAGAGAAGATCCGCCTGTCGGCTTGCTATTTTCGCGCGAAAGAGTATACTGATGATTCATCATAGGTCACGCGACTTCGTTTCCAGCTATCTCCAAATAAGTTCTGCCTTAGTATCTCTCTCAAATCTCATGTCGAACTGAAATCTGGAAATTTCGTTTGAGCGCCAACCAGAGGTTGGTCACCCTCTGGGTGAAAAACACTGAAAATCGTCGAGGGCTACTGTCGTAACCCGAAGATATTTGAAGGGTTTGTCCGCCCGCGACGATCGCTTGGCGAGACGGTCGGGGCAGCCGAAATGTACGGATTTCAGACGACAAACCGTATTTTTCGGCTTGTTATGGTGGTGAGATTTGAGAGAGGTACTCGTTAACCGATAACACAAGTATATGAAAGGATTCATCGCGAATATCGAACGGGAAACGGCATCGAACACCGACTTCCGCAGAGTACTCTACACCGGGAAGCACAGCCAGCTGGTGCTGATGAGCCTCTTGCCGAATCAGGAAATCGGCATGGAAGTCCATCCGGACAATGACCAGTTCTTCCGCTTCGAAAAGGGGCAGGGGAAATGCGTGATCGACGACCACACGTACGAGTTCAGCGACGGAAGCGTCGTCATCGTTCCGGCCGGAGCGAAGCACAATATCATAAACACGTCCGACACCAGGGAACTGAAGTTTTATACGATCTATTCCCCCGCACACCACAAGGACGGCATCGTGCGTGCCACCAAGGAAGAGGCAGAGAAGGACGGTCCGGCATTCGACGGCGTCACGACGGAGTAGTCATGTTCTCCCCTATCGAAATTGAAAAGAGCTTCTCGCGAAGCTCTTTTCTGTTCTACTGAATAGACTGAACATCGCCTATCAGGAGTCCAACTTGATAGAGGGGTCGGGCCCCTTCGGCAACGATGCACAACAGATCAAGTTCTTTCGATATCAGTTTTCAGAGACAATGGAAGTCTTTTCTGCCGGTTTCGTTTCGACGTCAGCTGGAGCCGAAGTCTCAGCAGGCATTGAAGCCGATAACGGAGCCACGACTCCGTCTTTGATATCCTCATAAAACTTCGTGGTGCTGATCTGGACATACGGGATCAGCCACAGGAATCCGATGCCCGCGGTCAAAATCGAAAGGATCATCCACCCGACGAACCGCAACAGGAGACAAAAATACTTTCCTTTGTTCCCGCTCATCAGTTCCTTGCTCCTCTTGAGCGCATCCGACGCGCTGATCGAAGGGTTGTCCGCGATAATGAAATACGTCATCGCATAGGACAAGGCGGCGATGATGCCGGGAACGATCAGGAGAAGCGACCAGAGCACGATGAACACGACCATCTGCAGATATGCGAGAAAATACGTCGAGAACGATTTGAACCCATCGAAGAGTTGCTCGAATTTTGCCTCCTGGTTCCGCACGATCGACAGAGCAAACAGGGCCAGTCCCCCGGCCAACGGCCCGGAAATGAGAATGGACAGTATAAATCCGACGTTCTTGATGCCTTGCGGGATACTGACAAGGATACAATAGACGACCGTGACTCCGATAGCAAATCCCCACTTCCCTTTCAGGGATTCCCGCGCCGACCGCATAAGCTCCGCGTTTGACGTTTGCATATGGTTACTCTTAACAATTACGCATGGATTTAAAATCCATTCACCGTCAGTGTACTCCTGATTCGAAAAAAGGAAAGTGCCACGGAGAAACCCTTTAACGAAGGCTGAAACGGCTTCTCTAACCACATATCTTCCTCCTTTACTGCCATATTACGTAATATGGCAGTAAAACATGATTCAAAGGATATTGAATATATCGGTACAATGTGCAAGAGTGTGGCGCGAGCGGACGGTCGTCATTTCACGTCCCCTCCAATATACAAGTAATACCTTGATCTGATGACCGCATCGGCATGTTAAAATCAAGACGATACGAAAAAGGGCATTGTTGAATAATTCCCCCTCCCAACTTTCCCCTTTTCTGCTACAATAAAGGCAAAAGCAACATAAAACGCTATGCCAAAACAAGCAAAAGAAGGGAAACAGAAGGGTGGGAAGAAGAAATCGTACAAGGTCAGGAATTGGAAGGAATACAACGAATCCTTGGTGAACCGCGGAAGACTCATCTTCCATATCACCGATGAAGCGATACGGCAGTGGGAAGAGACTGAGCGGGACAAGAAACGGGGAAGACCGAAGAAGTTCAGTGATATCGCCATAGAGACGACACTCACCCTGGGGCAGGTCTTCCGTCTTCCGCTCCGATCGACTGAAGGATTGATGTCGGACATCCTTTCAAGACTTCACTCATCCTGTACATCCCCGGACTATTCCACGCTCTGTATCCGAGGAAAGACGCTGAAGGTCGACATCCGTGTCCGTCCCATACGGGAGAATGTACATCTCGTGGTCGATTCCACCGGCATCAAGGTATACGGGGAAGGAGAATGGAAGGTGCGCAAGCACGGATGGAGCAAACATCGTACCTGGCTCAAGGTACACCTCGGAGCGGATGAAAAGACGGGAGATATCGTTGTCGGGGAAGTGACCGGAAACGACGTCCATGACGGAACCATGCTCCCGGTACTCCTCTGGCAGATTCCCGAAGAGACACCTATCACCCAGTGTTCCGGAGACGGGGCGTATGATACGAGAAAGTGCTATGAAGCACTTGGGGAACGGGACGTATCAACCGTCACTATCCCTCCACAAAAGAACGCGAAGATCTGGAAACACGGGAATACGAAAGGAGAGCGTCACGTACGGGACGAGAATCTCCGTCAGATCAGAGAAAAAGGAAGGTCAACGTGGAAGGATGAGAGCGGGTATCACCGTCGGAGTCTTTCAGAAACAGCGATGTTTCGATACAAGACCATCTTCGGCGACAAGGTATCGGCACGAACGTTTGAAAATCAACATACATCACTGCTTCTCCGATTGAAGGTACTTAATCGGATGACGATGCTCGGTATGCCGGAAAGCTACGTTGTTGCATAGATCCTGGATACGAACAGGGAGACCTTGTTCGCGTGCGGGAATTATTAAACAAAGCCT
>CAITOC010000082.1 GCA_903893925.1 Candidatus Moraniibacteriota bacterium | reverse complement strand
CTTTTCGAAAGGGAGATATCGATTACAGTACAAGCGAAAAAAATATGTCTCCCCCTTTCGGGAAGGGGGATTACCCTCTCCGAAAAAGAGAGGGTAAGGGGATTTGTGACTGCGAATTGAGCAATTTTTACTTTATAAAAATAAAACGTCGATTCTGTGCTTATCTTAGCGCCAAAGAGGGATTCAGAGCAACCTAATCGACTACCAGTGCCTAAATTATAAATAATCTGTCATAAATATGGGAAAAGGATATAGCTTTGAACAAGTTCGTAATCATGAAGATGTTTTCATGAGTGAAGACCAGATAAAAATGAGTGCCAAAAGAGAAGCTGAATTCAAAGCAGAAGAACTGGAAGCACTAAAAATGAAATTTCCAAGTGGGAATGAATATTTGCAGCACAAAGACTATTGGTCAGCGGTTTGGAAGCATCTTTTCAGCGGGACGCCACTTGAAGATATTCTGTCTGCCGATGAGTTATTGTTGACGATTGGTAAGGATAGTGACAACACAGCTGATGTATTATGGCTGGAACTCGCCGATCGGTATTATCCGGAAAGACTCAACGATTTTTTATCAAAATACGAAGAGATGGTCGCAATCCGAGCGATGGAAAATGAAATTTGTGGGGACGCGTTTCAAAAGGACGCATCCGCATTTTTTGAAAATATGTGGTTTTATTTTTTAGATCCCGAAGTGATAAAATCCAGACAAAAAGCCAATCCGGAAGACAAGTGCTTACCATATAGTAAGAATATAAAAAAGAAAGTGACAGATATATTATTGAAATACGCGCCAACCATTGGAACAAAAAACACAAAAATTACTCAGAGTTCAGAAGAAAGAAAGCTGACATGGCAACTCGACGACTATTTACCCACTGAAGAGTTACAAAATGAGCATGCTGAGATTCTTCCTGAAATAGGGTCGGGTTTGGTTAAAATTCATGAGCAGTTCGAGTCAGATCCAGCGCAGGCCTTGATAAGCGTGCTAGGCAATTTACCCTCATATAATGCGGGTAAGAAAGCATACTATATTGGAAAATTTGTTAATAAATATAAAGAGAGTTTAGATAAAAATCTACTGATCGCGACCGTTAAAAGTAATAAAAATATAGGTAGCTTTGATAAAAATCCATTTATTAATGTTATAGAAGAAGCATATAAAGAATAATCTTTATTAGAGTTTATACGAGTGTTGTTAGGGAGAAGGGATGAGAACCGGTCACAGTCGCTCGCGAGCGACGTGACGAGCGAGTGAGTGACGCGAAAATCCCGACTCCGCAACTGTATCAACGCGAAAATTCCCCACATCACCATCACCAGCAGATCCGAAAGAACCATACTCAACCATATGACATATCAGGAATGGAAACAATCCTCCGGAAACAAGGTCATTGCGAGTTCACCCTTTTCCGAGAAGATCTTCGATTTTATCCCCGAGAGCGGACGGGTACTCGACCTTGGTTCCGGTGACGGGAGGATTTCTCAGGTAATACAAAAGCATGGATTCGAGACGTATGGGATGGATATAAACCCTACGGCGATCAATCTCGCAAAAACGCAACCTGACCTTGTCGGCATAGCATTTTCAGTACAAGATGCGAAGGCAACTACGTATGAAGATGCGTTTTTTGATGCTGTCATAGAGCAAGCCGTACTTGCGTGCGTGGAAAAGTCAGACAGGACTACGGTACTTACCGAAGTACATCGGATATTGAAATCCGGTGGCGTTTTCTCCATAGCTGAATTCGGATTCGAAGAAAGTTTGCATGAGCGGTATGAGCATGATGCCCTTCTCTCTGGTGAATATGGGACGGTAGTGGTGAAAAGTGATGACGGGATGAAACCGTTCAGAAGCCATCATTTCCGAAGTGAAGAGTTGGACACCCTTGTACAGGATGCTGGATTTGAGATTATACAGTCCACCCATCCGAATTTCAGTACTCGTAGTGGCCATACACATCCAGGACACCAGTATATTGTTAGAAAAGTCTGATATACTCCGATTATCAAAATTCTCACCTATCCCTCCTCCCCCATCAATACTATGGAAAACAACATTCCCGACATACGAAAGGTGTACGCGCGATTTTCCGTGCCACCCAATCTTGCGGAGCATATGAAGACGGTGGCGCAGGTCGTTCGCGTCATACGGAACCACTGGCAAGGCGTTCCGATCGATTGGGATTTCATCATTCTCGCGGCGCTTCTGCATGATATCGGCAATATCGTGAAATTCAATTTCGAGGCCCATCCCGAATTCCTGGGTGACGAGGTAGTGAACATCGAACACTGGAAAGTCGTCCAACGAGATATCATCGCCCGCTACGGCAAAGACGACCATCTGGCGAGCGGCAACATGCTTCGGGAGCTCGGGGTCTCCCAAGAGTTGCTATCGACCATTCAGGACAAGTCTTTTGCAAACGCGATCGAAGTAGCAGCCGGGAACGATTGGAATGCGAAGATGCTCCTGTATGCCGATATGCGGGTCATGCCGCACGGAGTCGCCTCTCTCGAAGAGCGACTCGCGGATGTCCGCCGTCGCATGCCGCAATACTATGAGAGACCGGATTTTGAAAACCTGCTCGATGCCGCCCGAGATATAGAGACCCAGATCTCGACACACCTCGACGACACCGTAGCCGATATACGATGGGAAAAGAATACCGAATCGGATGAGGACTTTGATGATGTTTCTCAAAGACTGTTTTCCGAAGGCTAAACCTTCGGAGAAGATTTAGCCTTCTTTCAAGCCACTATCGTTCGCAAGCGACTGATACAAACAAACAAGCATCATAAAAATCATTCCAAAAAAATACACTATGGCCACACCGAACCCCAACATCAAGGCGATCGTCTTCGATTTTAACGGCGTCATACAATTCTCAGGACTGACCGATCTTCTTGCGGATATCGCTGACACGATACATGTACCGATTGCGGATTTCAGAAAACGGTATTTCGAATTGAATCATCTGAGCAATGTCGACAATCTGCCCTGGGAGCAAATGATCCTCCGCGTCATAGAGACATTCACGGACTCCGCCGACCTTCATTTCAAAGCGCTGGAAATCGTCGCGAACAGTCAATCTGACAAAAAACCAAATCAGGAATTGTTGACTATCATTCCGAAGCTAAAGGCGCTCGGGTACAAGATAGCCATATTCAGCAATCATACGTCTGAATTGCGCGCCGAACTGAAACGAATGGACATCGACTCCCTTTTCGACGAGGTCGTCATCTCAGGCGAAATCGGTTTCCAAAAACCGAACGGAAAGGCGTTCGAGGTTCTCTTTACGAAACTCGGCGTCCTGCCGTCTGAGGTAATCTATATCGACGATACGTCAAGAAGCCTGGAAGGGGCTGAGGAAATCGGTTATACGCCGATTCTCTTCCAAGGAAACGCCTCATTGATGGACGACTTACGGAAACTTGGTATTATAATAGAGTGAATCATCCCCCGAAGACTACACCTTCGGAGAATATTTATTCTTCTTTCAATTCATTTTTTACATTACCATCATGCTCCCCACCTGGACCATACTCGCGTTTCTTGCGCCGCTCCTCTGGTCACTCGTCGGCTTTCTGGACAAGTTCGTCATCTCCAAATATATCCCGGAGGACCAGAGCACCGGACCGCTTGTGATCTATACCGGACTTTCCGGATTCATCATATCGGTCGCCATCATCCTTTTCGGCCATACTCCGACCGGGATACCGACCCGCGACGTTTTCTGGATCCTCGTCGCCGGCATCATCTATGTCGCATCGTTCATCCCCTACCTCGCCGCCATGCAGGAAGCCGACGCGAGCGTGATCATCTCACTCTATCAGGTCGGCCCGGTCTTCAGCTATCTCCTCGGATTCGCATTCCTCGGCGAGACGCTCACCCTCACGCAGATGCTCGCCGGCGTACTCGTCATCTCGGGAGCCATCGCGCTTTCTTCCGAGCCTGGGAAACGTTTCCGGCCGAACGGCAAGACACTCGGACTCATGCTGCTTTCATCATTCGGACTGTCGATGAACGCACTCCTCTTCAAATATTTCGCGCTTGATTCGCTCGATCCATGGGCGACCGCATTCTGGGAATATGTCGGATCGGGACTGTTCGCCGTTTTCCTCCTGATCGCATTCGGTTCATACCGGCGCCAATTCGTCTCGCTCCTCCGGAAGGGCGGTCTTCGTATAGCGGGTCTCAATCTCACAGGCGAGATCGTCACTATTCTCGGTACGCTTGCCATGTCGTTCGCCTCACTCTCCGTCCCACTCGCGGTCGTTTCGATCATCAGCGGGACCCAGCCATTCATGGCACTCATCATCGGCGCACTTTTCACCGTCTTTTTGCCGAATATCATCACGGAACGACGCGACCGTACCCACCTCGTCCATCGCATCGCCTCAAGCACCGTCATCTTCGTCGGTGTCGTTCTCCTCTTCGTATGAAGCTCAAACACGACCGATTCAAGACCGCGCGCGGAGGTGCTTCGACTGTTTCATAGCATTTATTCACTAACAGCTTATATAAAGCAATATCTAGATACTTTGATTGATTTTCATTGATTTTTTATCAATACTATGATACTATTTCATTGAAATTCTATCAATCAACACTATGATAACAAGGGAGGTCCTTCCGAAAATACTCCACTGGGTAGGCAAGGAAAAGATCCTTATCCTGAAAGGAGCTCGACAGGTCGGCAAAACCACTCTCCTCAACGAAGTGGTCGCCGAGATCAAAAAAAAGGACCCGACGGCCGAGGTCGTTTTTCTTCGCGCAGACGATACTTCCGATGCCGCCTATCTCAGATCGACAGCGATACTCGAAGAGTACCTCAAAAGAAACCACGGTTTTCCAAATCGATTTGTTACCGTCTGTATCGATGAATTTCAGAACATTCCCGACGCGGGAACGTTTTTGAAAACGTTTTTTGATGCGCATAAAGGGAAACTGCAGTTCATCGTAAGCGGCTCAAGCTCTCTCGAAATAACCAAGAACACGGAGTTTCTCACGGGCCGCTCTATCGACTTCGACATACCGCGCATCACATTCCGTGAATACTTCAACTATGAAAACAACAGCACGGTAGCCGCCATCCCACTGTCGGATTTCGAATCACTGAAATTGTTTTACGAGACCTATACGGATCCGATCGATCTCCGTTTCGGGACATACCTGACCTATGGAGGTTATCCGGAGGTCATCACGACCGCAGGACACGAAGACAAGATCACCATTCTCGAATCGATTGCGAAGACCTATGTCGAAAAGGATGTGGCCGGTTTCCTGAGGATCGAGAATATCACCGGATTCAACTATCTCGTCAGGATACTTTCGGCTCAGATAGGCAGTCTCGTCAATCTTTCGGAAATTTCCATAACGACCGGACTCGCACGAAATACCGCTGAAAAGTATCTCGAGGTTCTGGTCGGCACCTATGTATTCCACGTCGTACATCCTTTCTTCCGAAACATCCGCTCCGAGCTTTCGAAGATGCCGAAGATATATGCGCTCGATATCGGCATGCGGAACTATTTCACCAGATCGTTCGACACAGATGGAAAATCAGACGGACATCGTATCGAAAATTTCGCGTATCTCGAACTCTTGAATCGGTTCAAGAAGGAATATGTTCATTTTTACCGGACGACCGGCGGAGCAGAAATAGATTTTGTCGTCGAACTTCCAAATAATTCCGTCCTTCTCGCGGAAGTGAAATACCGTCAGAAACCGAGCCTTCCGGTCGCGATGCGAAATTTCGAAAAACGGTATCCGGAAGTCGTCTCCGAAAAGATCATCCTCACGAAGAACGTCATCCGGAAAGATCCGGACGGAACGATCTTTCTCCCAGTCAACCTGCTCCCGTTCGTCGATCTCACGTCATAAAGAGATCGTATAATACAAATGAACTGAATCACTGTTACGTTCAGGAGTTACGTTCAGGAGTTCGACTCCCTATAGGGAGTCGAACTCCTCTAGCACTCCTCTAGTACTCCTCTGGTAGCGATATACAAAAAATGAGGCACTGGTTCCCGATTAGGTG
>CAITOC010000081.1 GCA_903893925.1 Candidatus Moraniibacteriota bacterium | reverse complement strand
TCGAGCGCTCCGGCTGCCGCGATACGGTAGTGGATACCGGGTCTGATTGCTTCTTCGAAATACCCGCCTTCACCCTTGATGAGCGCGAAGATCTGATCTGTCCGTTTTGACGGATGTATTCCCGTCCGGTCGAGCAGGACGTGCATCGGCGTCATCGGTTCCGCGAACGCGGAATCGTCGATCGGTGCCACGGTCAAGTCTTCGACTTCGCCTATCGTGTAGGTGATGCTACCCGCCTGTATGCGTGGCTCGAGCGTGAACCATCGTGGCTCTATATCCAGACAGGACGCTCCGGTGAGTTTTTGGATGGGGAAACTGAAGAGGAATATCTCTCCACCGCTCGTGGCGACGACGTTGATTGTCTCTCCGGTATATCCCACCGTCAGGATATGGTGCGCCCGTTGCAACAGGGCATCGAACTCGATCGGTACGAACGCTTTCCCCAGGATTCCGTTGCGGAAGGTTCCGTTTTGCAATATGGTTCTCATATATACTCCTTTCGGTCTCGTCGTGAGCCGATATGTTATTGGTTGATGTGAAAGAGCCACTTCAGAATATATGATAAGATACACCATTTCGTGAAAAAGTCAATCATGGATGATGACCCGTGTGTGTTGCTTGGTGTTGACAGTACAAATAAAATATGTCATACTCCCTGTCGGAGTTTTTTCAATGAAAAGAGGAGGAGTGGTGATGGAACAGAATCAGGGCAATGCCCACGAAAAGAAGGCGACCCCTTTCAGTGTCGGGGATATGGTGAGTTGGAATGACGGACAGATCAATGGTGTCGCCGATTTCTTCCAGGAAAAATGTGGAGCAGGTCCGTTCAAAGTCGAATCGACGAAGGACGGTCCGGGATCACAAGTGGTATTCCTCACAGACAACGGGATGTACATGAGACAATTCTCTTCAGTATTGTTCAAAAAAGTCTGAGGACCTGCCATAAAGCACTTACGGAATCGTGAGTGCTTTATTCGTTTTCCAGGCACTCCGGTCGGAAGAAGGGAGTATCCCTTTGCGGGCGGGATTATGTATGAGAAAATGAGGGCAGAGAAATGTGGAATAACGCATGAAACCTATGGCATTTGAGAAACCGTCCGTGGCGGAATCGCAAGAACGCGTATCCGTTCACGAATATTCGAAAACCGTGGTCGAAGACCGGCTCGATCACTATCGACAACAAGTCGATTCGCGACGGGAGATGATGCTTTCACAGATACGTGGCTGGGAGACACTGTGCGCGAACGAATTGACCCTTCCGGCCCACAAGGAGGCATATCGACGCTCCATTGCCGAGGCGAAGGATTTCATCGCCCGGACCGACCGGGTACTGGAAGTATTCGACGCCGTTCCGGAAACGAAGGAGATTATTGCCGACGATGCCGTCTTCCGTCTCGTCTACGAGGCGCATGACAAGGAACATTCCCCGAAGGTGCTCGAGGGGCTCGACGCATATGCCTTTGAGAGCTTCGGAACTGAAATCCAAAAAGACGATGTCGCCATCGTGGGGGACTCGCCGGACGGACCGTTCAATTTCAATGCCGATACCCGCGGGGCTGATGCCCCGGTCATGGGCGTGCTTCGGGAGAGCCGGCTTCCGGTATATGGGTGCGATGTGTCTGGAGAGATGTTCAAGGAGCGGATGGACCAGGAATCGACCACGTCCATGCTCGTATCCGCTCCCTTCGTCGTAGGGTTGCTCGTGGCGGGTTCGGTTCTCGCCAAGAGCGCCGTGGAGCAGTTGTATGATGCGGTAATAGACAGAGATAAGGACAAGGAAAAAACAACGAAGGACGCGCTGTCCCGTAGGGACTTTCTTGGTATGGCTGGCAAGCTTATCGCAGGGACGGCGCTCTTCGGCGGAGGAGTGGGAGCGGCCGCGGAACGGATGCTTTCGAAAAACGAGACGAGGATCGACGGATCCGCATACGGCACTTTTCTGAAAACGAAACAGGACATCCTGACCTCGCTCGGCTTGTACGAAGTGACGGTACGGTTTCGCAATCTTGTGATGGCACAGAAGTTGCATACGATCGCCGGACTGATGCGTGAGGAAGTCGCCGAGGGAGCCAAACCACATGTCGGCATGGAGCTCGGCGCCGCCCACTACGGCATCGAGGACAGCCTTCGCTTGTCGGAACCGGACCGGCTGAAACTCATGCGCGATATCGCCGAGAACTCTGAGATGGTCCTCGGATCTCCCGACGACGAAGTCGCGGCGATGAACCGGTACAAATATGACCCCGGCGTATGGGAATCACAGCGGATCGTCGACCCGGGTATTTCCGAGGCCTTCGTGGACTATCCATTCCGCAAGACTGCCAGAAAGGCCGATTGATAAAACGACGATTCAGAGACATGTTTTTCGGTGGGAAAATAGGAATGTACGAAATGAGCGGGAAACGATATGCCTACCAAAAACCGGATGCCGGCACTCTTTATCGGTCACGGCTCGCCCGAGAACGCCTTCGAAGAGAACGAATGGAACGCGACATGGGAGCATATAGCGACCCTGTTCCCGAAGCCCGAGGCGATCCTTGTCGTGAGCGCACACTGGACGAACAAGACGAGCGACGAGGCACAAGAGACATCTGTCACGACCTCGGCACATCCGGAAACCATCCACGACTTCTCCGGCTTCCCGAAAAAGTTTTATCGCTTCTCCTATCCCGCGCCGGGCGATCCGGCGTTGGCACAGACCGTGATCGATCTCATCAAGACGGTCGATGTCCGCACGGATGCGGTGTGGGGACTCGATCACGGGGCGTGGGCCGTGCTTTCGCGGATGTATCCGGAAGCGGATATCCCCGTGATACAGTTCGCAATCGACGAGGACCTGCCACGCGCGGATATGTTCACCATCGGCACGGAGCTCGCGATCCTGCGCGACCGAGGAGTGCTCATCCTCGGGAGCGGGAATATCGTGCACAATCTCCACAAGATCGTCTGGAACGGGGACCCGTATCCGTGGGCGACCGCCTTCGACTCTTTCGTGCGCGACGCGCTCGTCGCCAAGGACTATCCGGCTCTCATCGGGTTCGAGAACCATCCGCACGCACGCTCGGCTCATCCCACGCCGGATCATTTCTTCCCGCTTCTCTACGTCATCGGCGCGGCCGAAGGGGAGGACCCGACCTTCTTCTGTGAAGAGATCTTCGCTGCTTCACTTTCCATGCGCTCGGTGGCATACGGGCTCGACACCGGAAAAACGAAATGACCGATGCCGGTTGCTCCGGTATCCCACGTCGCCGTCCGTTTACTACCATATAATAGTATATGGTAGTACGGCGTGGAATGAGATGGGAAGATGTGGAGATGGGGAACAGGGGAGAGGAGGATTTGGAATGAATATTATGACATAAAAGTGGAAATTTCTTCCGAGGACCGTCCTCGGAGAACTAGTTCTTGGAGAAGTAGATAGGGAGAGGAGGAGTATTATGACATATACGTGGAAGTTCTTTCCGAGGACCGTCCTCGGAGAACTATTATGTACTTGGGGAGATGGGGAAAGGAGGAACGGGAAGGAATATTATGCCATAAAAGTGGAAATTTCTTCCGAGGACCGTCCTCGGAGAAATATCTCGGAGAAAGACCTCGGAGAAAAATGGGGGAGGCAGATCGGATTATGGATTTTGGTGAAATCGGAAAAGACCAGAAAAGACCCGCTCAGGAGGCGGGTTTTTTGGTGGTGAAATCGAAAAATCGGCTTTACAAGGGGGCGGAATGGGTGTCTGTTGTCTTTGATCAGAATGCTTATTGGTGGTAAAATGAGGCAAGTATCGTATTTCCTTCTGTATGACTGTTCAGCAAAAAATCAAAGAGATTCAAGAGACGTTTGATGTAAATGCTATTTACGCCAAGAATATATTTTGTCTGGTTCAAAACGAAGTGGAATATTTAACGAAAGCGAAAGAACTTATACAAGACAAGCCGAAGCCGTTTGTGAAGTGGGTCGGTGGAAAGAGGCAACTTCTGCAACAATTTAAAAAATTAGGTCTGTACCCTCCGGAGTCTTTTGACCCAGAAAAAGGGACTTACTTTGAACCATTTGTCGGTGGAGGCGCAGTGTTTTTTGACTTGCTTCCAGAAACAGCGTTTCTTTCCGATATGAATGCTGATCTGGTAACTACATACAACGTCATTAAGAATGACGTAGAGAAACTTATTATATCTCTTAGGAAGCATGAATATAGTAAGGAGTATTTTTTGAAAATGCGATCAAAAGATCCAAAAAAAATGTCGGACGTAGGAATAGCGTCGCGATTTATTTATTTGAACCGTACGGCGTTTAATGGAATGTACCGTGTGAATAGTAAGGGCGAGTTTAATGTGCCTTTTGGCAAATATTCAAATCCTATCATCTGTGATGTGGTGAACCTTCGAAAGGCCTCGAAAGCGCTGAAGCATGTCACGATACAGCACCAGGACTATAAAAGTGTATTAAAGAAAGCCAAGAAAGGTGATTTTGTGTATTTTGACCCACCGTATCAACCGATAAGTAAAACAGCGGCGTTTACATCATATACTTCATCAGGTTTTGGAGAAAAAGAACAAATTGAATTACGCGATACATACCAAGAGCTTCATAAAAGAGGGTGTTTTGTGATGCTGTCGAACTCAGATGCGCTATTTATAAATAAAATATATTCCGAATTGAAGGAGTATGGAATTAAGATAAATAAGGTCCAGGCTGGCCGGGCTATAAATTCAAAGGCATCAGGCAGAGGAAAGATTTGTGAGGTTTTAGTTACTAATTATTGAAGCATGAGAAGTTCATTCCCTTTATGGGAGAAAATATTTAGCGATAAGGGATACGATCTCACAAAAGATCTTCATTTTATAACTGCAGATGAGATTAAGAAGATTACTAGCGCGGAGCCTAGAATACTTGCTAAGATGGATAATTCGAAAGAGCTTCCGGATGTATTTAAGCGAAACGGATATTTCCTACTGCCGGTAAAAAATGGTGAATATGCAATAGTCCGGGGGAATGGCTTTCATCTGCTTGAGGCGAAAAATCGTGATATAGAAAAGTATGTTTCTAGAATTAATTTCCAATTGACAACAGCTGGGAGAGGTTCGAGTGAGATGCAATATCTTGATTACAGTTTTAATTCAGGCGCACTTGAGAAAATACTTGGAATCGAGCCCTTATATCAATCGATTAGAGGAAGAGAATACAGTAAAGAATTTAGTTTTAATGTAAATAACGTTTTATTAAATACTGTTTCTGTACAGATTGAAGTAGATTCGGGATTGGAAGGGGAAAATTCAATCGTTCTTATTGAGGCGAAGATGAATGTGCCCGAGGACTTTATAATACGGCAATTATTTTATCCCTTTAATCATTTTAAAAAGATAGCTCCTGAAAAGGAAGTCATTCCGGTTTTTTTTACATACGAAAAAAAACAAAATACGTATACTGTTTGGATATATAAATTTTCCGATCCAAAAAATTACAATTCAATTCAGCTGAAGGAGGTTAGATCATTTCAGATAGCCACAGAGCATGAATTGAAGTTGGAAGATATTCATCCAAAAGGGATCGTTAAATATAAGGATCTTATCCCACAAGCAAACAGTCTCGATAAAGTGATCGAATTAGTATTTAAGGTAAATGAAGGCGTCGATAACTATTTGAAAATAGCAGAATATTTTGGATTTCACGGTCGTCAGAGTAGCTATTATGAAGAAGCTGCTGAGGCTCTTGGATTGGTCTTTACTAAGAATGGAAAATATCAACTTACGGATGTCGGAAAGATTTTCGTTGGACTGCCGGCTGAAAAAAGAAATATTTTTATCATTGAATTATTGAGCGAGTTTACTCTTGTTAAGCGCGGACTGGATATATTAAAAGCTAGGGGTGAATTGCAATTTAATGACCTTGAATTAATTATTCAAACAGCCTCTTCTCTTACTGGCAGCACTGTTGTGCGGCGAGCGAGTTCGCTTATGTCGTGGTTCAAGTGGATGTCTGAGTCGGCTGGGATAGGTGTATATGATAAAGGTGTATTGAAATATAGAAGTCTCAAGTAGATTGTTATATATGAAACATCAATGTGTACAATTAGGACCGGATGATTTTGAATTGGAGTGTACTTCTGTGTGGGCCTTTCCTCGGCGTGGTAATTGGGCGACACATAAATCGGATTGGCGAGGGAACTGGGCGCCTGAGGTGGCTCGAAATTTAATATTGCGATATTCGAAAGAAGGCGATCATTTACTTGATTGCATGATTGGTGGTGGTACAACGGCAATTGAGGCGAAAATTCTGAATCGAAATATTACGTGCGTTGATGTTAATGAGGAGGCGCTGGAAAGAACAAAAAGATCGTTGAAGTTTGACGTTGATAATTTCTCAAAGCAGAGAATTAGAAAATGTGATGCTCGAAAGATGAGTTTTATTAGTAATGAAGAAATTGACTTCGTGCTTACGCATCCGCCATATGTTGATATCGTCAAATATAGTGAAGGTAAAATAGAAAGCGATCTCTCGAATATTCATGATGTCGATAAATTTGTAGATGAAATGGAAGTTGTTGCAAAAGAGCTCTTTCGAGTATTGAAAAAAGGGAAATACTGCGCAATATTAATGGGTGACACAAGGCGAAATAAAATGTATCAACCATTGGCGTATAAAGTAATGGAGCGGTATTTGAAGGCCGGCTTTGTATTGAAGGAAGACATTATTAAGCGACAATTTAACTGCAAAGCCACAGGCTTTTGGGTGAATCGATCAAAAGAAAGCAATTTTCTGTTAATAATGCACGAGCATTTATTTATTTTTCAAAAAAAATTATGTTAATTGATAAGTAATACGTTTAGTTATGTCACGACCAAGTATAAAATCTACCGGTGGGTCAGATTGGTCATTTCAGGAGGATGCGATTGCATCCGTAGTTCGATATTATGAGGAAGAACCATTTGCAAAAAATTTACTAGTAATACCAACTGGTGGAGGTAAGACTCTTACGGCGCTGAGGGCGATAAGCAGGTTGTTAGATATTGGTAGATTATCAAACGAAGATAGAGTTCTTTGGACAGTTCATAGCAAAACTCTTAGAGATCAAGCAGAAGAAGCGTTGATTGATATTAAAAATATTAAAAAATTTCATTTTAATAAATATCTTAATACCGTTGTCGAGGTTAGAATGAAGGAGGCTGCACGAGCGATATTAGCACAAGATACAAATAGGTCATATAAATTACTGGTAATAGATGAGGCTCATCATTCTGCTGCTAATACTTATAGAGAGTTTTTTAATGATAGAATTGGGATTCTTGGTTTAACTGCCACGCCAACAAGAGCGGATGAGTCCGTATTAAATTTCGATAGAGTTGCATACTCTATTACGTTCAGTGAATTGATCGACAGAAGGGTGATCTTAATGCCTGAATTTCTACCGCCGGTGAATACTGGACGGACTATACGTTTACAATCGTTAGATTATTCTGATCTTGGAATAATAGATGAACAATATAATACAGACTTTAGAAATAGAATAATTTCTGAGTATATAGTGAAAAAAAGAGATATTTTCACGAAGGTGATAATATTTGTTCCAACAAATAATCATGTAGACTCGTTGTTTGAAAAGTTAAGTGTATATAATGAGTTATATGGTAATCAATTTCATGTTGGATATATATATAGTGAAGAAAGGAATGGAAGAAGCAACGATAAGGGCTTGAAGAATAAGGAATATTTAAAATGGCATAAAAACTATACTGAGCCATCAATTTTAATAAACTGTGCGATGTTGAATGAGGGATATGATGATCCAAACATAGACACAGTAGTCATGGCGGTCCCAACAAGATCAATATTGTACTATATGCAATGTATTGGTAGGGTTGTTAGAAATCCTGGAGATAAAAAGACATCAAAAGCACGTGTTGTTGAATTTGTTGATAACCTACCAAATTTTGTATATAGGATAGATAATAAATGGCTATTCGCAGATATTTCAGATTATCTTGAGCCGAAAGTTATTGAAGTCTTTTATAGCACTAGAACGGAGTTGAAGAATACGATAAATAAATGTTTATCGGACTACAATGTTTTGCCAGAATATATTGAGCAAATTTCCGATTTTGGTAGTGATCTGGTTTCGCTGATGTTATTAAAACCAACGCTGAGTGAGCAGGAAAATAGGTGGATTCCTTTACTTTTCAATGTCAAAAATAGAGAATTATATACACATACGTTTAATGAGATATGTAATAATATTAATGAATATCAAGATATTGAGCAGGAATATTTGTTTCATGAAAGACTAAAAGTGCCGAGAGATGACTTTTATTTTAAAAGCGGAAAATATAAGTCGGACCTCATCCACGCCTTGAAGAAAGCAAATAGTGAGAAAAAAGAAAGGCGAGAAATAAAGAGAATCATATATATAAATTATTTTAAGATAACTAAAGACAATTGGTGGACACGCTTGATGCGTTGGTTTCGTAGAAGATATACTCAGTTAATTTCAGTAAAGTAATATTATGGAACTACTAAGACTACAAACCTTAAAAGTTAATATTGATGATTTGTTGCTTGATCCAAATAATCCACGTTTCTCTAAGCATCATGACGAGCTAGCCGCAGAAGACGACTTTGAAAAAGAAAGCATTCAGGCTGCAACTTTTGAAATAATGTTACGTGATCATGACGTTAGTGAGCTTGAAAATTCGATTCGTGAAAAAGGATTTACGCCGGTCGATAATATTTTCATAAAGGAAATTGGTACAAAATATGTTGTTGTTGAAGGCAATCGTCGGATTACAGCTATAAAAAATCTGTTGAAAAAACATTCGGAGGTAAAAAGTAAAAAAGATAAGTTGGCTGATGAAATATTAGGGACGCTTAAGGAAATTACTTGCGTTGATTTATCCAAAAACACAGAAGAAGAAGTAGATTTCATTTTAGGATTACGGCATCATGGATCTATTAAGCAATGGGGTCTGTTGCCAGCATCTTTTAACATCTATAAACGATACATGATTGAGTATTGTAAAGAGAATAATTGCGATAGCTCACGAGAAAGTTTTCAATTCAAAAGTAATTTATCAAAAAAAATTGCGCAATTATATTCTCTTTCCCCACAAGACGTGAGAGAAAAGTTGCAAACATACGTTGTGTATCTTCAACTTAAATCATTGGCTCCCGATTCTGATTTGGAGAATAAATTTTCAATAATCGGTGATTCGATCAAGAATAAGAAGACTAAAGAAGAATTTGGCTTTAACTCAGAGAGCTGTTCGTTTTCGGATGATGGCGCTGACAAATTTTTAGATTTAGTTATTGGTGATTATTCGTCAGGTAAAAATCCAGTTATTCTAAGTGCGGCTGCTGGGGATAGTAACTTAAGAGATTTTGCTTACGTGCTTTCTGAGACGACTAACTATGAAGATGATGTTCAAACAAGGATATATGAAAATAGAGGAAATCTAGCTGATATAAAAGCAGAGCTAAAGACCAAAAAATCTGAACGAAGTATCTCTCATTCACTCGAACTAATAAATGAGGAACTGCGTAAAATTTCAATTACTGAAAAATTTAAAGAACTTGGAGAGGGTGATAGAGAACTTTTAGCAAAAATACAATTGCATATTAATACAATACAGACGCTTGCACAGCATTAAAATATGACTGAATTGCATTTTAGAAAAACGCACAACAACTTCCTTGACTTTGTTTTAGCTACAAAAGACGAGCTTATTATTATGAGCCCGTATATAAAGTTGGAACCGCTTAAAATGTTATTGGAAAAAGTTGATCCTGCAGTGAAAATAATAGTTGTGGCCCGATGGCGAATTAGTGATTTAGTATTTGGAAGTTCTGACTTAGAGATCTTTGATTATTTAAAGAGTCGTAATCATAGCTTATATACACATCATCAAATTCACCTTAAGATTGTTGTAAAGGACAAAAAAGACATACTACTTGGAAGTGCCAACGTAACTGGATCCGGACTTGGATTATTTGAGAATTCAAACATTGAGGCTATTGCTATCGATAGTTTGGATGAGAAATATTTGCCATCCATATATTCAATATTAAAAGAATCTAAATTGGTCACTTCTGATATTGTTCAAAAGCTTTCTGAAGAAGTTGAAAAAAATGCTATTCTAAAAGAAAATCAAAAGAAAATTGAAGCCGATTTTCTGCGCATTGAAAAGGAAATCTTAATAAACTCAAAAACATCTTTACTAGTTGATGATTTTTTGTTTGCACCATCAGTAGAAGATCTTCTCGTTTATATTCGAAATGAAACACATGAGAGAGAGGTTGATCACGATTTTCGGATCCTTGGTATCAGTGACAGAACGGCAACATTGGAGCAGCTAAAACAATCATTTCTTAATTCAAATGCTTATAGTTGGCAGTTAGAGAATATTACAGGAAACGTTCTTTTTGGGAGATATTCTGAGTTATTACACAATTCTCTTATGGATGATCCAAAACCGTATCGAAAAACTGTGAAGGATCTTGTGTCGAATATGTTTAGTTGGACTAAGAATTGTTCTATTGATTATGAAATTGTTGATCATGCTCATACATCATCCATGGTAAAAAAGGTAGAATAAGGGGCTTGGTTTTTTTCCGAGCAGGTGGACTGTGATTAAGTGCAGTTATAAGGAGTGTTGCGAATAGAGATGATTTACGAGCGATTATTAGGATTATGGAGCAGCTTCTATAAGTAGTCTTGTCATAAAAGTATGAGATGCTGGATATTCCAATTTAATCCGGACCGGTTTAATGCACTACCTTCGTTTTATGGTAAAGACGAACATCACTGGACAATCAAACAGTATGCGGGACAGATCCGAAAAGGAGATATTTGTTTAATATGGCAGTCAGGGAAATCGGACATCCGCGGAATCTATGCTATCGGAGAGATTGTGACTGATCCTGCTTATATCCTCGATCCGGCAGAGGAATCGAAAAATTGGAAAAAAGAGAAAGACCGGAATAAGAAGGAAATTCGTGTGAAATTCGTTTTCACACATAAGCTCTTGGATGATCCAATTTTAATAAGCGAAATAAGGAGCTATCAGGAACTTCAGGGCCTCGCCATCATCCGTCAGCCACAGTGTTCGAATTCGCCTGTGGTGGCCAGTGAATGGTCGGTGATTGAGAAGTTGATTGAGAATAGAGGTAAAATAGCGTGATGTGGAATTCGAAACCGAATAAATCGTCAGGTACCTTCCCCCGAAATCCAAAAAACGATATGTCTGAATATTACAAAGCGAAACGGACAAAGAACATTTTTGATCCCCTGAAGCATGGATCTGTTGCTGGGCACGTGGCTGGTACGGAGCCGTTTAAAATTTCACGATCAAAGATTGATCTGTTTTTGAATTGTCCGAGATGTTTTTATCTGGATAGAAGATTGGGAGTCGCTCGGCCTCCGGGATATCCGTTCAATCTCAATTCCGCCGTCGATGCGCTTCTCAAGAAGGAATTCGATATTCATCGGGCGGCAAAAACCGCCCACCAGCTGATGGAACAGTATGGTATAGATGCCGTGCCTTTTGAGGATGAACGGATGGACGAATGGCGGGATTCGTTGCGGAGAGGCATCCAATTTTTGCACGAAAAAACGAATCTGCTCATTACCGGCGGAGTCGATGACGTGTGGGTGAACCCGATGGGCGAACTGATCATTGTGGATTACAAGGCGACGTCCAAGAACGGTGAAGTGAGTCTTGATGCCGAATGGCAGATCGGATATAAAAGACAGATGGAAGTGTACCAATGGCTGTTTAGAAAAAACGGCTTCCCGGTTTCCAAGGTCGGATATTTCGTCTATTGCAATGGTGATACCGACAAGGAAGCGTTTGATGCCAAACTTGAATTTGATATTACGGTCATTCCCTATACAGGCGATGATTCGTGGGTCGAGGGGACGATTCTGGATATCAGGAACTGTCTCGACGGTGACCTGCCCGAATCCGGCCCCGACTGTGACTACTGCGCGTACCGCGACGCGGTGAGGGAAGTGGAAAAATAGTCTGTACAGTCGAAAGTCGAAAGTGAGAGAAGGAATTTCTTCCGAGGACTGTCCTCGGAGAAATATCTAGTACACGATGTTGATTCGCATCTGAAAACGTGCTATTCTCGTTATGAACTTGAGGAACTGATCGTGGAAGAGAATATATGAAAATCCCGTTTTTTTCGAAGAATAAGCCGAGGACAGACTCATTTTCCGAGTTTTTTCGGCATGCTTCAAGGGAGGAGAAAGAGCACATGTTCCGAGAAGTTGCGAAAGAGGCGAATGCGGATCAGCAGAAAGTGCTCGAGGAGTATGACCAGAAAATTCAGGTTTTGAATGCAAGATAATGTGGCATAAGATCGACCCAAGTGGGTCGGTTTTTTTATAGAAGAGGGGTCAGATATGTATACGAGACTTCAGGAAGAGGGATTTATCCTGGTGTTCAAGCCGACCCTGAAATACAAGGATGGTACCGTGAAAGGAAACTGCGATGCGGAATTGGTC
>CAITOC010000080.1 GCA_903893925.1 Candidatus Moraniibacteriota bacterium | reverse complement strand
CCTGCTCGACGATCCGATCGAGGATCTCGCGTATACCGATCCCCGTCTTGCCGGATGCGAGCAAAATATCGTCCTCGTCACAGCCGAGGATATGGACGATCTCTTTCTTGGTCTTGTCCACCTGCGCGTTGGGCAGGTCGATCTTGTTCACGACCGGGATGATCTCGAGTCCCTGCTCGACCGCGAGATAGAGATTTGCCAGCGTCTGCGCCTGTACGCCCTTGGTCGCGTCGACGAGGAGCACCGCTCCCTCGACGGCCGCGAGCGAGCGCGATACCTCGTAATGGAAGTCCACGTGCCCCGGCGTGTCGATCAGGTTCAGGATATAATCGGTATCGGACTGGCTTTCAAGGATCCCCGGCTGCCCACTGTCCGTCGTCTGTCTTAAGTTGTCAGTTGTCAGTTGGGCACGATACCTCATCCGCACCGGCTGGAGCTTGATCGTGATACCGCGCTCTCGTTCGAGGTCCATCTGATCAAGGAGCTGTTCCTTCATCTTGCGATCCTCCACCGTGTGTGTAAATTCGATAAGCCGATCGGCCAGGGTCGATTTCCCGTGGTCGATATGCGCGATGATGCAAAAGTTACGTATGAAACGCTGGTCCATAGTTCACAAACTGACAACTTACAACTGACAACTGACCACATAACCCGAGAACCGATCGATTATCTGATACTGTCATGAATAACCAGGATACCCTTAGAAAAGCAATAAATCAAGGCATTCCTACCATACAAGTCATTTTACACGATTCCGCCGTTTTCTTCCATAAATAAAAGCGCGGATGATTTCCGCGCTTGGTACGAACTTTTTGAAGCATCCTACTTTTTCCACCAGTCATCTCCGTCGTCTTCGCCTTCCCTGTCGTCTTCAGGCAATCCGGCCAACCTATTCAGGGTCCTGATTATCATTTCGATATCAAAATTCTTGGCCAAGTCCTTGCTGTCGTCCAAGAAAACATCTCCGTCATACAGATCACCCATGGTGACCTTCAATACATCAGCGATATCTTTTATCTTTCTTACCGACGGATAGAGTTTCTTTTCCTCGATGCGTCGGATGAATTCCACAGAGACTTTCACCCTCTCCGCCAATTCATCTTGGGAGAGAAAAATCGCCTCACGGTACTCCTGAATATTCTTTCCGAGTGTGCGGTTACAACCTTTTGATTTTTGGTCCGCCATCCCAATCCTCCATTTTAAAATCAATTGCAAAATGTCTGTCAATTATTCACTCGCTCTTTCGGCTTCTAACCCCAGTTTTTCGAGGCCGGAAAGCAGATTCGCCAAGTCATACTTGAGGGCCAATTCCTTCAGCTCCTCGTACATTTGATCGCCTTTGATCAATTCCCCGACGTCCGTCTTCAGTACATCGACGAACTTGGAGAGGATTTTCATGGTCGGATACAGCTTTTTTTCTTCCATAAGAATGAGCTTATCCAACTCGATACCGACTGCGGTTGCCAGTTCTTCCCGCGTGATATTTTTCGCCGATCTGACACTCGACAGATTGTCTCCGAAGGTTTTAATTTGTTCCATGCTACCGTCTCCTGCAAAGATGAATTCGCGCAAAATGCGCCAATATTGGATAGATATCTGTTATTAAATTACCGCATTTCAAACATGCGCAGATTAACAACTCCCCCCGCATTCGTCAACCTCCAGCGAAACCAGGCAGGCATCATCTGATTATATACCATGGTAAGACTGTCGGATGATTGTGTTTCAGATTTCGTATCTTACGGATAATAAAAGCGCGAACAATGTCCGCGCTGTTGTCTTTTCTCGAAAGTGGTTCCGGTCCTACTTTCCGGTGAGTTCGTTTTCCGATTTCGGACCGAGCAATGCCTGTTTCAGTATGAAATGACTCACCGCCCCGTCGGCTCCGAATACTCGAGTAAACAAATCGAGCTCTTCCAGGTCCTCTCGAGTACAAAGCTCCATCAACTTCCGCATGGTACTCTCATACTGATCGCCGTGAAACAGTTCCACACACGAGACCTCGAGCACATCCGCGATACTGAATATTACCGTGAAAGACGGAAAAGTGCCATTTTCCAGCTCCAATAATTCTTCCGCCGTCAGTCCGACCTGCTCAGAAAAATCAGGAACGGTATACCCCTTTGTTTCCCGAAGACTCCTGATATTCTCCCCGAATGTCGTCTTCTGCCACGTCTTCCCGTCAATACTTGGCATAACACCTCCATATTTAGTTGTTTCTGTAACAGTGTTCCGAAAGATTCGAAATTGAACGAATTGTTAACGATTCCCTTCCTCTTCTTTTCTGAACTAAAACATATCGGTCCAGAAATGTCAAAGCAAACGAGTTTCCATTGACCAACTTCGACCATTGAAGCGGTATTTCCGGCTCCCGTTCCCATTCTTATTTTGCCTTTCGCATTCCGCAATTCGACATTCGCAATTCCGCCGTCTACCATTCCCCTTTCTCCGGATGACCCTCGACCGCGGTGACGACTTCGGGATTGCGACGCACCTTGGAAAAAATAAACTTCCACAATGAACGAAGCTCGCTTATCTTGAACCAGTTACAGAAAAGAAGAAACGTCCCGAATCCGAGAAGGGTCCCGAAACCGAGCTGAAGGAACACCTTGAGGAAGGTGTCGAGTGGCGACATCGTAAAAAACGAGAACAGTGTCTTGGAAAGCTGGGCGACGATGCCCGCGAGGATCGCCGACAGGAAGATGAGCGCGTTCTCACGGAAGAATTGCGAATCGTCCCATTCCTCTATCTTCTTGCGGAGGGCGAGGAGGAGAAACAGAAAATTCGCTACGCTCCCAAGAGAGAACGCCATCGCGAGCGCGTCGGTGCCGTATCGTGGTAAGAGGAATATCGCCGACCCGACATAGACGGTCTCGCCGAGGATCGCGTAGAAAAAGGGAGTCTTCGAATCCTGTATCGCGTAGAATGCCCGTGCGAACAGCGGGATGAGTGCCTGTGCGAAGAGACTGACGGAAAGCCATCCGAGCACACCGAACGTCGATATCGTATCGTTCCAGTCGAACCGCCCACTTCCTAAGACGATACGGACGACCTGCGCCCGGAAAACGATGAAGAGCATGGCGACCGGGACGACGAAAAAGAGGATGCGTCTCGTCGTGCGCGCGAGCGTCTCGAAAAATTCCCCATCGCGCTTCTCCGAAGCCGAGAACGAAAGCGTCGGAAAAGCCGCGAGCGAGAACGAAACCGCGAAAAGTCCGATCGGGATCGCTTCGATATTCGAAGCGAGCGTGAAGATCGCGAGACTCCCGGACGCGAGCATGGAGGCGAAGACCGTCGTCAGGAACAGGCTCAGCTGGTTCGCCGCGATACCGAGGGTGCGCGGGATCATGAGCATCACGACGCGACGGACCGGTCCATCGAACCGAAGCGGGTGGCGAAAAAGTGCGGGAAAGAATTTACGACTCCGTACCGACGGGATCTGCACCGTCATATGCAACAATGCGCCGAGTGCGACGCCCCATGCGAGCCCGGAAAGACCGAATACCGGCACCAGAAGCGTTATACCGACGATGATACCCACATTGTAGATGATCGGTGCGAGCGAATAGGCGGTGAAACAACGGAAGGTCAGAAGCATCCCACCGAAAACCGCGCTGGCCCCGAGAAAAAGCGGCGAAAGCAACATGATACGGGTCAGCTCGACGGTCAGGGCCCGCTTCTCATCGGAGAATCCAGGCGCAAGCACCGTGACGATAGCCGGCGCCGCGATAATCGCGACGATCGAGACCGCACCGAGCACAAGCAGTATCCATTCCAATACCCCGGCCGCCAAGTCGAGCGCTTCCTTTTTTTTCTCCTTCGAAATGAATTCCGTGAAGACCGGGACGAACGCCGCTGAAAGCGCGCCCATCACGAGCAGGTTGTAAAGCGTGTCCGGGATACGGAAGGCGGCATAGTACGCGTCGAGCGTATCGCCCGCGCCGAAATGACCGGCGAGCAACCGGTCGCGGACGAACCCGAGCAACCGGCTCGCGATGCCGGCCGCCGCGATGACGAACGCCGCGCCACCGACCGTTTCCGACTGGATATTGGCCAGGTTCCGCAGATCGGAAATTTTCTTGCTGAAGAAGGACATCATAGGGTTCGTTATTTCATGGAAAGTACCGCGCCATAATACGCATCCGTCGAGAGGGTCGCATCAAACGAGAATCCCTGTTGATTCCGTTTCAGCCCGTCGGAATTCCAATCGGTATTGAACCGATTGGGGAACGAGAACTGCGAATGAAGCACACTTCCAGGTGAGCCTGATTGTTTCTGGAAAAGAACGGAATAGGAAGCCGGCGTCGCAGGCTGTGGAGAAACTTTGAACGGGAGCTTGTACGTATATTCGACGGTCACGCTCTCTCCCGGACTCACATACACCCAGTTCCCGAACACGGTCTTTCCGGTCTCTTCCGAGATGCGTGTGCCACCGGGGTCGACCGTCGTCGTCGACTCTTCCTTCATCACGTCGTCGTCGCGTTTGAATCCGAGCGCGGCATAATCAAGCGGGGCTTTCGGGAATTCATACGTCTGTCCCGATGCCGAGACAAGCTCCGAACCCTTCGGGACATATACGCGCATATAGTCGGAATTCACCTTGTTGAACCAGTCATACGGCGTGTTCCCACCGGTATGTTTCCTGGTTATGCGCACAGTATCGAGGACGGACCCATCCGACTGTACGACAGCCTGGTGTTCGATCGTCTCTTTGATCACGGCATCGGTCTTGTATCCGTTGAGATTGGTATGGACCACGCTCAGGTAATCGCGGGGCGTTTCGAGCATCCTCCCCGACCAACCCGCCTGATCGACGAGTTTTTCCACATCCGCATTCCGGGAATAGAGCAGGATGTCTTTCTCATTGAGCGCTTGGGAGAAGGTGGTAACGACCGAAACCACGGAAGAGGCGCTCCGGGTCGAGAAGAGTCGCTCAAGCAGGATCGGTGCGAGATCGGAAAGAATCTTCTTCGGCTGATTCAACGTATGGTCATACTTTTCCTCGACCTCCGATTGGATGACCTGGGAGAAATTGTCCGTATCTATGGTCACTCCGTAGTCCTGCATATCGATGGGGCCGGTCAATTTGAGCATGTCCCGGATCACGTTCGGCGTCAGCGTGACGACACCGTCCACGGTCGGACCTCCGGTCTTCTCATAGAAGAACATCGCCTTCTCCGCCGAAGTCGGAAAGTCTGGCCACCAGTTACTGTCGTGCAGACTCCATCCCGCGCTCACCTTCTGGATCGGAGCCGGGGGGACGATATTCTCCTTGAGTTGTCCGTCAGGATTGAAGATTCCGTCGACAAAAAGTTTTCCGACATGTCCATTGTCAACTTTGAGTAATCCGTAGCTCCCGATGAATCCCCCGGTCGGTCGGAGCTCGGCATTGTTCTGGAACAAGAAAAGGTAGAGGCGTGGCCCATTCGCCCCCAGCAGTTCCCGGACGAGATGGGAATTCCCGTTGAAGCCGTCGAGCGCGGCTGAAATGACGGGTAGCTTCTCGCGGATGGAAAGAAAGGTCGCGCGTTTGTCCTCCGGCACATCCTCGGGACGAACCCGGTCGAACGCGACCTTCGCCGCCGAGACCTCGCCAGCCGCGGTCGACGAGCCCCGTTCCGCTTGGTCGATGAGGTCGAGGAACGATATCTTGCCGGTTTTGACGGCATCGGTCGGTGAAGCGGGTAAGAGTTCGAGCACACCACTCATGGCGACTCCTGCGGCGGAAAGGTGCTTCGCACCCTCAAGCAGTCCCTGGTCGGAAGAGACCGAGGACAGTCCCGGAACGAATCGTGCCGCCTTCGCCAATTCATTGCCCACGATACCGAGTGAATCGGACGCTTTGGAAAAGGTTTTGTATGCGTCGGAAAAATTCTTCGACGAGCCCGAGAAATTGGCACTCGTGAGATCGCTCATCGCCCGGGATGCGAGCGAGGCACCTTCGATACTCGCCCCGAGCACTTCACCCTTGATGACCGTCAGACGATACATCCCGAAGGCTCCGCTACCGAATACGAGCACGGCAAGAAAGACAATCGATGCCCTGCGAACGAACAGTTCCGAGATCAGTACCGAGTCGAAATGGAAACGTGCCGTGTTCAAAACCGGAAATCTCACATCTTGGAAAGTGTTGCGAACGGCCGAAAGCCGACGCGACAGCTTTTCCTTCGTCACTGAAAAAAAACTCGGTTTTTCTTCCTGCCCAGGCTCCGCCCATGATTCGGATGTCAGGGAAGAAAACCGATTGGCGACATGCTCGTCGGATATCGTATCCCACGCTTCCTCGGATATTTCTTGGGTCGTGCGTACAGGATGCTGGTCGATATCGGCATGAAAGAATGGTCGATAGATCCGACTCGAGGTGATGATTCTCCGCACCGGTACAGACTCTCCGACCACAGACTCGGGATATGTATCGATGTCCGGCGCCGATATAGGATCGGTGTTCACGGTCACACTGCTTGTGTTGCGAAGCGAACCGACCGAACCGATTTTCTCCCAATCCAAACTTCCCGACCGGTCAATCGGCCGGACATCGAACATCTGAGGAATGATATTTTTTCTCGATTTCGGTATTGTCATGTGCGACGATCCTATTCCGAATCAGCCGTCAATCAAGACGTTTTCTTCCATACGCCAGACGGTACGTGTCATACGTCCTCTCGACCGTCTCATCCCATTGAAACATCGAGGCACGTTCCTTCCCAGCCCGTGACAATCTCACAACCAGACTAGCATCGCCGAGAACGTTCCCCACCTTTTCAGCAAGATCATCCGGATCATCCGGATCGAAGTAAAGTGCGGCATCGCCAAGAATTTCCGGTAACGATCCCCGCTTTGCCGCGATGACCGGGATGCCGAAGCGCATCGCCTCGAGCGGAGGAAGTCCGAACCCCTCATAGAGCGAAGGAAACACATATCCCGTAGCGTCGCGATACAGTTCACCGAGTTCGTGATCCGGCACAAATCCGGTGAACACAATGTTTTGCATCCCAGCTAAAGTCGATTCGTCTTGGAGTCGCTCATAGAAATGGTCTTCTTTCCCGACCAACACGAACATAACTTCCTGGAACCGCGCCGCAAGCGGAATAAACGCCGCGAGATTCTTGTGCGGATAAGCGTTCCCCACATAGAGGAAGTATGGTGCCAGTATACCATGTCCGACCGATATATCCGAGTTCCCACGAACGTCGCTCTCCGTCTCAAAATCACATCCTTCATACGTGACGACCGTTTTCCCGACCGCAGTCGGAAACGCCGTGAGAATGTCTCGTTCGGTGAATCGTGAAACGGTCAGGATGACCTTCGCCCGCCGTATCGCCGTAGCGATGACCAGCCGATAAGCGAGGTATTTCATCTTATAGGTCAATCGACTCCTCGTCGTATTCCGGACGGTCGGAAACCGGAGCAAGATAAGATCATGAATAGTCACGACGAACGGCCTTTCGTAGAGAATCGGGACATTGAAGTGTGGGAAGTGCATCACATCGAGTCGATATTTCCGAAGGAGAAAGGGGAAGAATATCTGTTCCGAAATGGAATACCACGGGTAATCGGCAAGCACCTTCCGAAATCGTGGGTTGCCAGGGACATACACGTCGAAGTTTTCCTTCCTGAGGAACACGAAAAACTCGTCGTCCGGATCGGCGACCCGTTCGAGATACCCGACGAGTTTTTCCGTGTAACGCCCCAGACCCTTCCCGACGGGTCCATAAAAGCGCGCATCGATACCGATTCTCATTTTTTTTCCGCTTTCACTTTTTGGTTCTCCGAAAACACACTACCGTGACGCTCCAGGAAGAATAGGACGAGCGCCTGCGTGGCAAGCGCCTCGAGCAGTCCTGGGTCTTCTATCCGGTTTACGACCTTCGGAAACAGAAGGAATGCGACGTACGGCCCGATCGTTCCGGGCGAACGGACGATGACGCATCCATTCTCTTCGGATAGTTTCTTTCCCGAAGAGACCAGCCGTTCGATCGGAATCGCGATGCACTCCGACACCTTCCCATTGCGAATCTCCTTTTCTATCGTTCCTTGCGCGGTATCGACGATGCGGATCAGGAATGCCACCGACTTGCAGGACATGAGGACCGATCGCTCGAATGTCCGGTATACCTTCTTCGTCTCGCCACGACGAAAATGCCCGGCCGCTTCCGGCAGGGAAAGGACGAGTCCTTTCACGAGATCAAGCTTCCTATTCGTCTCACCGATATACGAGTACGATTCCGAAAGGTCCTTGGTGATGTCGGATTTCTCCCGTTGCAGACGGAGTTTCTCCCTGACCTGACGAAGGAGGGATTTTTCTTTCAGGAAAAAAATCATGAATCCCATCCATCCGAGCAGGAAAATGATGATGGTTTCTGCCAACTCCTCGGGTATTCCGAACACGCTCCCCGAAATAGTCAGCGGAGTGGCGGATGCGATCGTGAAGAGTATGAAGAATATCCAGTACATTGCTGGTTATGAAAGCGGGAGTTGTTTCAGATATGCCTTGAGCCGGTCACCGATCTCGGGATGCTTAAGCCCGTAGTGGATGGTCGCCTTGAGGAAGTTGAACTTGTCGCCCGTATCGAGCCATTCCCCTTCGAGCATGCGTGCGTGGATCGGCAAGCCCTTCTCGAGCATGATATCGAAAGCGTCCGCGAGACGGATCTCTCCGGACTTCCCGGTTTCAATATGGGAAAGCACATCGAACACCTCTCGGGTGATGATATATTTCCCGACCGCGACGGCCCGGCTCGGTGCCTCTTCCGGCGTCGGCTTTTCGACCATTTTGGTCACGAGGATATCGTGCTTGCCGACCGAATCGCCTGCAACCACCCCGAATTTCGATACGTCTTCGAGAGCCACTTCCGCCGCACCGATGATCGGTGTGCGGTACTGTTCATACGCCTCGATGACCTGCCTGGCTGCCGGCACGGCACTGTCATAGAGGCAGTCACCGAAGAAAACCAGTACCGGCTCGTCGTCGTCCACGAGGTGTGCGGCCTGCAACAGCGCATGTCCATCTCCTTTTGGAGACGACTGGCGCACATACGAGAATTTCGCCAGTCCGGAAATCGCACGGACCTGCTCCAGCAAATCGTGCTTGTTCTTTTCGACAAGGGTATCCTCGAGCTCGTAGGAAACGTCGAAATGATCCTCGATCGCCCGCTTGCCCCGACCAGTCACGAAAATGATTTCTTCGATACCGGATGCGACGGCTTCCTCGGCGAGGTACTGCACTACCGGTTTATCCACGACCGGCAACATCTCCTTCGGTTGTGCTTTCGTGGCCGGCAGGAACCGCGTCCCGAATCCCGCGACGAGAAACACCGCCTTTTTGATCTTCATGGGTCCCTTGCTCATAACGGAATGATTAACGGATAATAAGCGACGGATACCAAGGGTACGATCGGACACTCGTCCACGTTCATGTCATCACATATACAGTATACCATTTCGGAAATACCCATGAAAGGGTTATTTCTGGAGCGACAGAAGTCTCTTGGATTCCGCATTAAACTCGGCGATCGCTTCATTTACGATCGGATGGAACCGACTTCGGAAATCCTTTTCCTTCACACAGACCGATGCCTTAAGAAGCGAATCATGTGTCCCCGCATCGAAATACTCCCCCGTTATCGTGCGTACATCGAGCTCACCACGTTCAAGGTATGCCCGATGCATATCAACGATCTCGAGCTCACCACGCTCCGACGGCTTCACGGCCTTTGCTCTTTCCGTTGCCTTCCCGTCATAGATATAGATGCCGGGAATGGCGAAATTACTTTTCGGCTGCGATGGTTTTTCTTCTATCGAAAGGACCTTGCCGGTCGCTTCATCGAATTCGACGACTCCGTAGCGCTCGGGATCCGGAACTTCTTTGGCGAACACCCGTCCACCGGACACGAAACTCCCGATCGCCTCGGAAAAATCGTCCTCAAAGATGTTGTCACCGAGAATCAAGGTCGAGGACCCGCCATCAAGGAAGTCCTCGCCGAGAATGAACGCCTCAGGCAAACCACTCGGTCGCTTCTGCACCACGAACGATATATTCACGCCGTGCCCATGAAACATGGACCCGAGCAGGTTCAGGTAATTTCCGGAATAATCCGGCGAGATGATGATGAGGATGTCGCGGATCCCCGCCTGAATAAGCGTGTTGAGCGGATAGAAAATCATCGGCCGGTCATAAACCGGAAGTAACTGTTTGGAGAGGACCGACGTGAGCGGGAGGAGTCGCGTACCGGTCCCTCCGGCGAGAATGATACCTTTCATACGATATTCATTGCGAATTACGGAATGCGAAATCAAAAAAATTATCGATAGATCGGGAATGCTTTGCAGAGCGTCTTCACTTCCTTGCGGATGGCGCCGAGGGCGCGTTTCTTGCCACCGGAACGGAGCGCCCGGTCTATCCAGCCGGCGATCTGCCGCATCTCACCTTCCTTCATACCGCGTGTGGTCACGGCCGGCACACCGATACGGATGCCCGACGGATCGAGCGGCCCGCGGGGATCGTCCGGCAGGACATTCTTGTTGATCGAGATACCGGACAGGTCGAGCCACGCCTGTGCGTCCTTTCCGGACACGCCACGACTCTTCACCGTATCGATGAGGAGCATGTGGTTCTCGGTCTTGCCGAAGACGATCGCATAGCCGAGCGAGACGAATTCCGCCTCGAGCGCTTTGGCATTTTCGAGTATCTGATGCGCATAGATCTTGAATTCCGGTCGGAGTGCCTCACCGAACGCCACTGCCTTGGCGAGCACCATGTGCATGTGCGGACCACCTTGCACACCCGGAAACACCGCCTTATCGATCGCTTTCGCGAACGGCTCCTTACACAGAATCAATCCCCCGCGCGGACCACGGAGCGTCTTGTGCGTCGTGGCCGTGACGATATCGAAATATGGCACCGGACTCGGGAGCGCCTCTCCGGCGATCATCCCCGCGATATGTGCCATGTCCATCATCGAGATCGCACCGACTTTTTTCGCGATTGCGGTGAAGCGTTCATAATCGAGCTGGCGCGTATACGAAGAGAATCCCGCGAGCATGAGTTTCGGTTTTTCAGCGATAGCGAGCGCCTCGAGCGTGTCATAGTCGATCGTGCCGTCAGCCTCCGTCTGGTAACGGACGAAACGATACACCTTGGCCGGGAGCGTGACCGGATGTCCATGCGTCAGATGTCCTCCATGCGAGAGATCCATGCCGAGCACGGTATCACCCGGAGCGAGTACCGCCGCGTACGCCGCGAGATTGGCCGACGCACCCGAGAGCGGTTGCACGTTCGCATGCTCGGCACCGAAAAGCGTCTTCACCCGGTCGATAGCGAGCGTCTCAATGATGTCGGTATATTGCTGTCCGCCATAGTAACGATTCCCGGGATACCCTTCGGAATATTTGTTCGTGAAGACCGACCCGAGCGCGTCAAGCACCGCAGGCGACACGGTGTTTTCCGACGCGATAAGTTCGAGTCCCTGCTCCTCGCGCTTCATCTCGCCACGGAGCGCGTCATACGCTGCCTTGTCGGATTCCTTGAGCGATCGATAGGTATTCATAGGTATTTCTTTATACAAATCATTCAAGTCTAACTATTTTCTATGACTCCTACAAACTGCCCGAAATTTTCCACTTCCTTGTAATTCACGGAAATCACCTCAAAATGCTTCTTTGCGGACGCGATTTTTGCCTGTTCCAAAGGACGAAGATTTGCCAAGTCTCCCTTGGTCTCGATGACGAAATACACCCTCTCTTGTGATTCTTCACCCTGCAAGTCCTTCTTCACCGTAACGATCGCCCAGTCCGGGTTATATCCTCCGACCGGCGTATCCACTTTAAACCAATTTGGCAGTTTTATAAACAGTTTGATACGTTCGTCATTATCAAGGTCGATGGCAAAATTCTTTTCAACTTCCGAATCATGCACTATCGCGTCATAAATGGAATTATTAACCCGATACACGGAGTCCTTATGACTGGGGATATTCTCGAATTGAGTCACGGAATATCGTTCTGGTACCAGTTCGTACCGGATCTGTTCGATATAATTTTTTGCAAGCTCTTTCTTGATGATACGCGCCGCTTCGAAACAGAATCTCTCGGGATTGTTTAGGAAAGCGACCGCGTTATCCGACTTTTCAAGAATATTCACGATAGTCTGTCGTGTCAGTTTCGTTTCGTTCTTTAAAAATTCGACGCAATCGACTTTTCGCTTCACTTGCCCAAGCGTATTTGCACTGTTTCCAAGCACCCGACCGACGACGCCTTCCTTTGCCACATCGACGCCGATACGATCAATCCTCATCTGAGGTTTGGACAAAGTAAGTTGGCGTATATCGATAGCGCACTTTTCAATCAGTCGCTCCGGGTTCACGTTCACCAGGAATCGTGTCTTTTTTGAGATACGCTCCCAAAGTGCGGAAAAGCTCTCATCATTTTCAAAACCCTTTTTCAATTTCGCAATGGCACGTTTCTTGGCATTCGGAGGTACTGGCGGTGCCGTATAAATCCCATCCTCGACAAACTCTCCCTGCAATTGCGAAACATATTCCGTATAGCTTTCGTTGGCAACCACAGAAAGGAGATTGACATGCGGAAGAAATATGCGCTCACCGCTCTGATTCACGCATAATCGCATTCCACGCCCAATCTCCTGGCGTTTTCGGATGGTCGCTATTGTTTCACGCAAGGTGCAAATATTGAAGATATTCGGATTATCCCATCCTTCCTTCAAAGCTGAATGGGAAAAGATAAACTCGGTCGGTTCATCAAAAGAAAGTAACCGTTCTTTGTCCTTCATGATCAACTCGTATGCCTCCTTGTTTTCCGCGATACTCGATTCCCGTTCCAAGTATTCATTTCCTTTCTTCGCAAAATATCCACTATGCGCCATATCAGCATCGAGACCGTCGAATCCATATTCACTCTTGAGACGATTAAATTCCACTGTGAATGTCTTCCGAATGAATCCCTCAATCTCGACATAGCGCGCAACCTTGTCAATGAAAAAAAGGGACAACACCTTGATACCCATCTCCCGCAATTTCGCCCGTTTTTCAAAATGCAAACGGATAGTCTGTTCGATCTGCTCGCGCATCAACGGTTCACGATGGTCTCCATCTCCTTCACCTTGTTTCACTTCGAAACCGTTACGAAAACGAATTTTCCCTGTGATTCCGTAATCAGGCGCGTCGGCATCGAGCGATTCCACGATATAGCCGGCATATACATCATTCCTCGTTTTCTTCGCCAAATCGTCTCCCGGGACAAGTAACAATTTTTTCTTTTTCAGATTCCCTTCCGCATCCTTCACAATCGCTTCCACCTTCGCCTTGAGTATTTTCTTCGCATCCACCGAAACAAGCGAAAGGGTCGGTCGCGAAATACCAGAGTCGTCGTCAGTGACGGAATAGACTTCTATTTTTTTGACCAGTCCCATCTGGTATGCGTCATACGGGGTCAACTGATACATCAGATTATGAAGCGTCCGATGTGTCGCGGAATAGCGGAGTCGGAACAGCGAATGGAATTGCCCGAGTTTTTCCTGCGTCGCCTCGCCTTCCATATTCTGCGGTTCGTCCAGAATAAGGATCGGATTAGTCTTTTGGATATATTGGATCGGTTGTTCCCCTTGCATCTGATCACGCTTTCCATACAAGACATTGGCGTCCTTGTTGAACGCGCCGACCGTCATCACCATCACATTGAGCGTGCTCGAATCAGCAAAATGTTTCACCTGAGAGATATCTTTGGAACGATACTCATAGAACCGATACGGGATATTGCCATACAACTCTGAAAAATGCTCCTTGGTCATCTTTAATGTCTTGATAACCCCTTCACGAATGGCTACCGACGGCACGAAAATGATGAATTTGTTCCACCCGTACCGCTTATTGAGTTCGAATATGGTACGGAGGTAGACATAGGTTTTGCCCGTTCCGGTCTCCATCTCGATCGAAAAATCAAAACTTTCACTCGTCGCATTTTTTATGCCATTTCGCTCTTGGATTGTTTTGACATTGGCAAAGACATCCTCGTCGGAAAGGCTGAAATGGTTCGGGTAGATGCCCAAAAGTCCGTCCGCGACGGCCGCACTCCCGGCGGAAACTTTTTCCTGACCTTCAAAAATATCGACGACGGAGTCGACAGCTTTCAACTGAAAATCCTGATTGGCATCAAACTTGAATTTCATATCGTCTTTAAATCGATATTCAAGCAAAGGTTCGCTTTGGCGGTGTCGTCAAGCGCGCTATCGAAACAGATGAAGGTTTTTCCCTTGTAGTCCGCGTCGGTCAAGGTCCGTACCACCTCATTGGCAATCGTCTTTTCAAGGCAGATCTGGAATTGTTTCTCTCCATCAGAGACCTTCCACACAATATTTCCGGCGATCGACGACTTTTCGACGGACGCATTAAGCGAAAATCCTTCCTTCACGATATTTTCATAGATCACGTCAAGCGTATTTACCTCATCAAAAAGCGAGACCTGCTTTGCCTTGGCAAGATATTCCCCGAACGCCTTCATATTTTCCGCTTCGGATTTTTCAGGATCGAACTCGAATTGATTTTCCGGATAATTCGATTCTCCCAATTTAAATACCTTGAATCCGTCATTCATCGGTTTCGGTTCATCGCCATACCCCGCTATCACCCTACGAATACGCTCTTTGGTTATCTCAGCAATCGTCGTAGGATTTCCGATTGATTTACAGAAATTATATCCGGCCACTTGCTCCTTGTTATTTTCATCTAACAGCTCCGGTAGTTGTACCACAATAAAATTTATCTTCTTTTCCCTATCCTGACTCAAATTAAGTACAGCATGAGCAGTTGTGCCCGAACCTCCAAAAAAATCCAAAACGATATCATCATCCTGAATATTCGAAAGTGAAATAAGATTCTCTATAAGTTCATTAGGCTTTGGATTATCAAATACATCCTTCACGCCAAAAATTTTAAATAATAAATTTGAGCCGTCCTGATTTGAACCGAATTGTTCATGGTTCCACCAGTTTGTCGCGCTTTGGCCTTCTTCCTCTCGTTCAGACTTAAAATATTTTTTTCTTGGAGAGCCTTTCCCTTTGTTTGGAAAAATAATTCGGCTATCATCTACGAGGCTTTTGAAAGTATTTTCCTCTCCCATCCATTCCTCATCATAAACATCACCCGTAGGTGTTGTGATGGTATATCTAGAACCCGATTGACCCGATCCGACCTTCCATGGCTTTGATGCCCAATCGCCACGGCTATCGTTATCCGGATTGGAAAAATGACCAGTTAACCCAACTTTACCAACACCAGATATTTTCAAAGCGACTGTATTTTTCGCATAAACCAAAATATGCTCTGCAACCAAGCCAATCATTTTTGTGGCATCGTTTGGCTGATTATGCCGACGTCTCCAATGAATATGTCCTTCAAAATTCTCTTCACCAAAAAGTTCATCCATTATTACCCGCAGATGATGAACTTCATTGTCCCCAATACTTATAGCAATCACGCCGTCGTCTCTCAAGAGATTCCATGCGAGTTTAAGCCGCGGGTACATCATCGAAAGCCAATCACTGTGAAATCGACCATTGGTTTCCTTGTTGGTTTGGAGTCGGTTTCCATCGGCATCCGTCTGCCCCGTCTGTTGCAAATAGTTTTTGACCGGAGACGCAAAATTGTCGTGATAGACGAAATCTCCACCGGTGTTATAGGGCGGGTCGATATAGATCATCTTCACCTTTTCGAAGTATGCCTTTTGAAGGAGTTTAAGCACTTCCAAGTTGTCGCCTTCGATGAACAGGTTCTCGCTCTCGTCGAACTTCACACTTTCTTCTTTGGAAGGGCGCAGTGTCGCCTTGCTCGGAAGCAATACGTTCTTTATAGCATCGCCCTTCCCTGCCCACGAGAAACCGAACTTCTCGACCCGATCATCGATCGTATCCCCGAGGACGGCTCGCAGTTTTTCCCAATCGATCGCATTCTCACCGAATGCTTCGGGAATAATCCGACGCAATGCAGACAGCGTTTCCACGCTCACATCGGAAGAAACCAGATTGACCCTTTTGTATGACATAATGTTGACGCTAGTGTACCGTATCGGAAGAAATATTTCACACCACCATATATACCCTCTTTAGTATAGCAGAATACGTATAAAAGCGATTCTTTCCGTTTTTAAGCCTCCGGGCAGGCATGCTTCGGGGCCATGGGCGGGACGGAACGAAGCGATTTCCAGAAGAAATATCCGACCACTGCGACCGTGGAAAGTGGCGAAAACCATTGCGGGATTTCGGCGCCGAACGCGTCCGCGATCATGACCGCACCGAGGATCGCAATCGAATACATCGCACCGTTTTTCAGGTAGATATACCCCTTCACGCGATCCACATTCGCGACCGTCAACTGTCGGACGATGATAGCACCGATGCCATTGCCGAGAAGAATGAGCGGCACCGAAAGCGTAAACGCGAACGCCCCAAGCACCCCGTCGATGGAAAAGGAAAGGTCGATGATTTCCAGGAAAAATACCTTGCTCAAATCCGACAGTTTGGAATTCCCGCCCGCCATCTGATGTTCGACCGCCTCCGCATGCTGACGAAATCCGTGCGTGATAAAAAATGCCGTGGAACCGATCACCGCACCGAAGCCGAGCATCGGGCTTCTCTTGAGCGCATGCCATACGACCACGGAAAGCAACACGGAGATGGTCGCATAAAACCACGCACCTTGCCGAATGAAAAAACTTTCCATCCCGTTCCAACCGAAATGTTTCTGCTCCAGGAACAGCCAATGAAAAAAGAGGAAGAGCAGGAATATCCCGCCGCCGATAAGGAGAACGGGGGCGGAACGTTCGATGGCATGCGCGACCGACGGGTCGTTCGAGAACGTCGCCGTAAACGATCCGATGAATCCAAGCTCGGGGACGGTCGCCCATACGATCAGCCATGGCAGCAGTCCGCGGACCACGAATACGGCGAGGAAAATGCCCCACGTCAGGAAGAACCGTTTCGCCTTCTTCCCCATGGTCGAAAGTACCTCCGCATTGATAACGGCGTTGTCGATACTCGACACCGTCTCAAAAAGCGCGAGACCGACGACGGTCAGAATGAACGAAAAAAACATATCGTTGCAGAATACGGACAACCTTCAGCTTATATCCGGGTTGAGTCGGCGAAATCCGTAAGCGCCTCACGGAGATTTCGAAGTTTCGGCCGTTTGGTATTGCACAAGGTCGAGTCCTTGGGGCGACGTGCCGGACGAGGAAACGCGTCGCCGGATACAGCAGTCACCATGGCCTTGATGCCGGCGATCTTGAAATACTCCATAAGCGCCCCGTACCAGGTCACGGAACCCTCATTGACCAGATGGTACACCCCGGAAGGTGCCGAATCAAGTACGAGCGAGGAGGTCGCGATGGCCAGATCCGGAGCGTAGGTGAAACACCCGCGCTCATCATCCACAGCCGAAATGGCGCCTTTCCCATGCGCGACTTCCGCCATTTTCGCAAAGAAACTCTGTTTCGCCGATGCCGATATGGCCGGCGCACCAAAGAGTTTCGAGAGACGGATAACATAATATTTCCCGCCGATCGCCTCGATCGCTTTCTCCCCGTCATATTTACTCTCCCCGTATTTCGAAAGCGGATTCGGATCGGCATCCTCGACATACCCGTCTCCTTTCTGCTCCCCATCGAACACGTAGTCGGTCGAATAGTGGACGAAGGTCGCTCCGAGTTCCTTGGCGACCGTAGCCAATTCACCCGGCGCTTCAGCATTGATACGCCATGCCTTTGCAAATTCGTTTTCATCCGATTCGCACGCATCCACATCGTTGTATCCGACCGCGTTTATAATAATGTCCGGCACAAGTGCGACGATCTTTTCACGCACCAAAACCGTATCCGTCACGTCGATATCACCGAAGTCCCACCCGGTCACGTCGTGTCCGCCCTCGGCAAAAACGCGGACCAGCTCCTGCCCCAGCATCCCTTTCGAACCGAGTATGAGTGCTTGTTTCGACATAATTATCAATAATCGGTAAACACTAATCAGGAATCGATTAAAACTTCTTGATAATCCGCTAACACGTGAACCTGTTAACAAAATAACTCTGTTGTAAGTTGTATATTGTCAGAAATCCGTTAACTCGTGAGCCAGTCAACGGAATAACTCCGTCGTAAGTGTAAGAAGTGATTCTTCGGTAATCCGTTAACGGAATTCTGCATTTCAACTTTTCATTTTTAATTTCCTCCACCACTCCTCGTGCTCCCGATACCACTCCACCGTCCGTTGCAGCCCTTCCTCGAGCGTGACCGACGGCTCCCAGCCGAGTTCATCTTTTATCTTCGAGAAATCGATGGCATACCGCCGATCATGTCCCGGTCGGTCCGTAACGTATTCGATCCGGTCTTCACCAAGACCGAGGGCATCGAGAAGTGTTTTGATAATATGGATATTCTCGCGTTCACCGTTCCCGCCCACACAGTATGTCTCGCCGATCCGCCCCTTTCGGAACACGAGGTCGATCGCCTTGCAGTGATCCTCCACATGCAACCAGTCGCGCACCTGCTTCCCGTCACCATAGACCGGCACGCTCTTCCCTTCCAAGAGGTTCGTAATCGCCAGCGGGATAAGTTTTTCCGGGAAGTGATACGGTCCGTAGTTGTTCGAACAGTTCGAGATCGTCACCGGCAAGCCATAGGTATGGAAATACGCACGAACGAGATGGTCCGACCCGGCCTTGGACGCGCTATACGGACTCCGCGGATCATACGATGTCGATTCATTAAACGGCGCATCGTCCGGACCGAGCGCTCCGAATACCTCGTCGGTCGAGACATGATGAAACCGCTTCTTGCCGTTGTTGCGTGCGGCATCCAAGAGCACCTGCGTCCCGAGCACGTTGGTGCGTACGAACGCCATCGGATCGACGATGGACCGGTCCACGTGTGACTCGGCCGCGAAGTGTACCACCGCGTCGCACTCCGAAACGAGTGTGTCCACTATGTTTGCATCAGCGATGTCGCCCTTCTCAAATCGGTACTGCGGATTTCCTTCGGCCTCTTTCAGATTTTCCAGATTCCCCGCGTACGTCAACAAATCGAGCACGACCACCGAATCTTCTGGGTATTCCCGAAGGATATGATGCACATAGTTCGATCCGATAAACCCCGCCCCGCCGGTGACCAGTAGTTTCATAATTTTTCATCGTAAAAATATACGTCCTGCTCCCCTTTCAGATGGGGATTAGCCGACCAAAAGGAGGATTATCCGGGGCTTTGCGGGGTGAGGGGTGAGAGTATGGCCCATTCATCTCTATCACCACCCTTTACAGTATACACGACCGCCAAATCGAAGGAAACGTGATCAAAAAAACGATCCTCCGACGATAGTCAATTTTTTGGCTTCAAAAAGGGCTGATTCGCAAAGATTGACAGAATCTCTTTTTTGCGCTATAATAAGGAGTCGTAAAAATCATTATTTAACAATCAATCAAAGGAGATATCTCATGGCAGAATCCACTCAGCAGAAAAAAGGGCTCTACACCGTCCTGGCGATTATGGGTATCGCAATCATATTGTGGACGCTCCCGATCGCATGGGAAAAAGTGTTTATTTCGTCCAAAGAGTACATAACCGCGCCCACGACGATAAAAATTGTCGAGCACGTCAGCCCTGCGAATATCGCACCAGTATCACGACTAATTGACATGAACCGGCCATCTCTCACGATTAAAAACGTAAAGGATGTCGCCGGCCATAATCAGCCACACCTCTTTATCTTGTTTCCACAATCTACCGAGAGGTTCATCGTAACCACCAGGAAAGCCTGGCGTGGAACGAACAGCTCGGTGGAAAAGATATTTGTCGGTTTAAATAGCAGGATCGAGATAGTTATGGACCATCCGACCGACCGCAATGAGGTCACGATCAGGTTAGAAGACGAACATCGTGAGGCAAAGACGGTCCTTACCGCGGAAGTCGTCCACGATGGCAATGGGAATTTCTCCCTTTGGAATCTCAGTTATCAATAGAAAGTCGGCAGACTCTTCGCACCCCAACATACCGGGGTGCTTTTTATTCCCCAAAACGGCATACACCAGATAGGCTGAAATACTGAAAGGTTCAAAGAGGCCAGGCCTCTAAAGACTATCTATCATAAGCTCTCTTATTCGGTACTATTCCCCGAACGTCAGTTCCGCCCATCGTGCCGGGTCGGACTGAAGCGATGCGAGCGTCGGCTGGTACTGGTCCTTGTCGGACACGGTCAGACCGTCGTGAATCGGCCAGTCGATGCCAAGCGCCGGGTCGTCCCAGAAGATCCCGCGGTCACACTCTTTCGAATACACGTTCGTGCACTTGTACGAGAAGATCGTATCCGGCTTTGTCGAAAGGAAGCCGTGTGCGAATCCGGTCGGGATGTAAAATTGTCGATGGTTCTCCGCAGACAGTATCACTGACACCGACTTCCCAAAAGTGGGCGAATCGCGGCGGATATCGACCGCCACGTCGAACACCTCGCCTGCGATGACTTGAATCAGTTTCCCTTGGGCAAACGGCGCTGTCTGATAGTGCAGGCCACGGAGCGTTCCCTTCGGCTTCGAATGAGACAGGTTGTCCTGCACGAAATCAGGCAGTCCGGACGCCATGTATCGTTCGCGATTGTAGGTCTCCTTGAAATATCCGCGCTCGTCTCCGAACACGTCAGGCTCAATGATGAGCACACTGGGTAGCTCCGTTTCGATGACATTCATAAGTAAAGAAAGATAGTTTCAAAACATTTTTACTCTATCAGAAATATTCGAAATGGACTAGAAAAACCGTAGAGACGGGCTGTCCCCGTCTCTACTTTTTCTCTTGTTTCCCGTTCTTCGTTCCCAGCTCTCTGCTCCCCGCCTTACAGCCTGATGTCATTCATCACGTCGTCGAGGGTGCGTTTCGCCTCGGGCTTCGGAGCCTCGTGCACGATCGGGGTGACGACTTCGGACACCGGCGCATCCACGGCCATGGTCTCGGAGACGGGTTCTTCCCGGCGATGTCCGCGAGTCGAACCTTCCGGCTCATTGATTTTGAGGTTCACACGGGCATTGTTCTTGGCACCGATCACGCGCAGGAGCGTCCGAAGTGACTTCGCCGTCATGCCTTCGCGACCGATCACCATACCCATATCTTCGGGATGTACGTCGAGAGTGATAAGCACGCCCATCTCGTCTACCTTCCGTGATACTTTCACGTCCTCCGGATGATCCACGAGCGCCTTTACGACATATTCGATGAACTCCTGGTCATTGTTGCTTTCTGCCATATTCTTTCCGTTTCAGTGATTACGAGACGCTTTGTCTCATCTCGATTATACCCGGCCGGAATCGAGGGTGTCAATGTGGTCAATGCGGACAAGACGCGAATCTTGACACGGCGGGAAAAATGACCGAGTATTCCCACTGTCAGTATTACGAACCTTAACAAGGAGGGCATCAATGATACATTCCCAGACGAATTCCACCGTCGAACGGCAACCGCTTCCACGACCGCCTCTTTGGGTGGCCTGCCTCACACAAGCAATTTTTCCGATTCTCGTCATCATGTTCTTCGCCACCGGACGCCCATCCCTTATCGGAGAAAAAATTATTCTTATTTTTGTCATCCCCTTTATTATTCTCCTCCATGTAAAATATTATACTCAGTTACATTAGAAACTGAAACCATATCAAATACGTCTGTCTTTGTGAGCCCGTCCTCGGGTAGCCTGCCCGCGTATGCTGGGGTGGCAATCCGGAGTCCTGGACCGCTTTTCCGCCAACTTGCGGACTCGCGGAGACGAAGGGAAGTAATTTCTTATACCAAATGAACTACATCCCTGTTGCGTTCAGGAGTTCGACTCCCTATAGGGACATCCCTGT
>CAITOC010000079.1 GCA_903893925.1 Candidatus Moraniibacteriota bacterium | reverse complement strand
GGTGTTCGCCCCGCCCTTCGCGACGGGCGGGGCGAACTCCTGAACGTAACAGTGATGTAGTTCATTTGGTATAAGAAATTACTCCCTTTCGTCTCCGCGAGTCCGCAAGCTGGCGGAAAAGCGGTCCAGGATTCTGGATTGCCACCCCAGCATACGCAGGGCAGGCTACCCGAGGACGGGCTCGCAAAGACAGACGTATTTGATATGGTTTCATTTCTAATGTAACTGAGTATAAATGATTTCAGAATAAGTCGTTAGCACTCTCATATAGGGATTGCTAATCTTTTTGTTTTGCGTTACAGTGAAGGAGATTCAATACTTCCAATGATGATTTATGGCGAACAAAGATTATTATTCCATTCTTGGTGTGTCCAAGGACGCATCCCAAGACGATATCAAGAAGGCGTTTCGCAAGCTCGCACACAAGCATCATCCGGACAAGCAAGGTGGCAATGAGGCCAAGTTCAAGGAGGCGAACGAGGCATACGGCACGCTGTCGGATCCGGAAAAACGCAAGCGTTACGACCAGTACGGCTCTGCTGACGGACCGGCCGGATTCGGAGGGTTTAACGGTGGGAACGCCGGGGGCGGTTTTGATTTTAACGATTTCCAATTCGGAGGCGGTAACGGCGGATTCGAGGATGTTTTCTCGGATCTTTTTGGTGGAGGATTTTCCGGGGGCAGGCAACGCGGACCGCGCGCCGGATCCGATATTCAGGTCGATGTCGAGATTTCTTTCATGGATATGGTGAACGGGGCGGAGCGGTCGATGCGACTTCGCAAGACGATGACTTGTTCCGATTGTGATGGTACGGGCGGGAAGAAGGGGACGAAAGAGACGTCTTGTCAGGAATGTGGTGGCGCCGGACAGGTCCGACAGACGGTCCGGAGTATGCTCGGGACGTTCGCGACGGCCGTGTCGTGCCCGAAGTGTCATGGAAAAGGAAAGCGGTTCGCCGAAGACTGCACGACCTGTCGCGGTGCGGGGCGCGTGACCGGCGAGGAGGAAGTGACGGTCCGGATTCCGGCCGGCATCGATGATGGACAGACTCTCTCGGTTTCCGGTAAGGGGTCCGCGGGTGAATCTGGCGGTCAGTCTGGCGATCTCCTCGTTACGGTCCATGTGAAACCGCATCCGTCGCTTGCCAGACGCGGGGAGAATATCCTTTCACGACTCTCACTCTCGTTTCCTCAGGTGGCACTCGGGGATACCGTGCCCGTCGAGACGGTGTACGGCCCTGTGAACATGAAAATTCCTGCCGGAACCCAGCCCGGAGAAGTATTCCGTATCCGAGGAAAAGGACTGAAGAACGTTCGCGGATACGGCCAAGGAGACCATCTTGTTACGGTCGTTGTGGATGTTCCGAAAAAACTTTCAAGCAAAGAGAAGAGCCTTATCGAGGAACTGCGAGGAGGGAAAAGGAAATGAGGATTGGCAAGAGAGATTCTCTTTGGTCCTGTTTTCTGTTATGATAGGGGCATAAACGTTTATTCTATTTTCTATGGATGCCATACGACGGAGCATCGTCGTGATCGATGACGATGTGGAAACAAGGTCTCTTTATGTCGAGATGCTTCGTTCAGAAGGCTTTGATGTCCGGGAGGCTGTGGACGGACTCGACGGGATGGAAAAGATCACTCAGATGCCTCCGGACGTTGTACTTACCGGTATCATCATGCCGCGGATGGACGGCTTTGGACTGGTCGAAGGACTTAAAAAAAACGTCGCGACCGCTCAGATTCCGGTCATTTTTCTCTCGCACATGGGTCGTGAAGAAGACCGTATCCGCGCCCAGCAACTCGGCGTGGCTGATTTCTTCGTGACGACGATGACGCCGGTGCGCGAGATTGTCGGACGGGTCAATATGCTTTTTTCTCGCTCCCAGTATTTCATCGTTCCAAATCCCTACGAACTCGATGCACAACGGCTTGCACAGGACCTGGATCTCAATCGGGACTTTCTCTGTTCCGACGGTGGAGAAAAGCTTGCATTTCGGATCACACTCAAAGACGCTGAGACCCGCCGTTTTGAGGCGGAACTTGTCTGCATCTAATATTGTTGTTCTCTTTGTAAAATTCCTGACCGCTGAGGGATATCCAGGTATATTGGTGCCGTAAACTTTTGTCTCGATATATCATGCCACCGACCTGGAAACTGAAATCCGACGATCCTTCAACCGGTTCCGATTCGATCGAATCAGCTCTCGAAACACTCCTCTTGCTTCGAGGTATCGCGACCCCGGAAGAACGGGAACGGTTCCTCGAGCCTGACTATGACCGTGATTTGCACGACCCATTCCTTTTTACTTCCATGGAGCGTGTCACGGAGCGGTTCGCGAAGGCGAGGGATGCAGGTGAACGGGTGGGGCTGTTCGGCGATTTCGATGCGGACGGGATCACGTCGACGGTCCTGTTGCACGAGGCACTTACCAAACTCAGTATCCCGGTCACGGTCCATATTCCCGACAAGCATACCGAAGGACACGGTTTGAGCGGTGTCGCGCTCGACTTGTTTGAACGTGACGGTGTGACGCTTGTCGTCACCGTCGATTGTGGCATGACGGACCATGAACCGATTGCCGAAGCGAAGCGACGTGGGATGGATACGATCGTCATCGATCATCATCATGTGCCCGAGACGGTGCCTGATGCCTATGCGTTCGTGAATCCGAGACTTCCGGGCGAGACATACCCTTTTAAGGAACTCTGTGGAGCGGGTATCTCGTTCAAAGTCTTGCAGGCAGTGTACATGCGATTTTTTCCCGAGGAACTCGAACAACTCAAATGGTTCCTCGACGTCGCGGCGGTCGGGACGGTCGCCGACGTGATGCCACTTGTCGGTGAGAACCGGACCATCGTCACATACGGGCTCGTCGTCTTGTCGAAATCGAAACGGCACGGTTTCCGGGAGATGGTGAGTCGCGGACGTATCCCGGTCGGTGGCGGCAAGGCACCATCGGCACGCGATATCAGTTTCCAAATCGCACCACGGATCAATGCGGCAAGCCGGATGGCGCATGCCCGCGTGGCGTACGACCTCCTGGTCGAGGAAGATCCCGATCGGGCGCGCGAGACGGCCGGGATACTCGAGGCGCACAATGTCGAACGGCAGAAAGTGAGTGCCGAGATCGCGAAGGCCGTGAAGGTGGTCGCACTCGCACATGCGGACAGACGCTTCGTGTTCGCTGCGCACGAGGATTTCCATTTCGGCGTGGTCGGCCTGGTGGCGGGCCGGATCGCCAATGAGTTTCGTAAGCCGACCATCGTCCTGACGAAGGGAGAATCGGTGAGTCGCGGATCGCTCCGAAGCATTCCCGAACTGAATATCATCGAGGTGATCGAGGAATGCGGCGACTTATTGGAACGTTTCGGCGGGCACGCGCAGGCCGCGGGACTGACCGTACGAAACGAACACTTAGCCGTGCTTGAGGAACGGTTGGAACGGCTTGCGAATGAACGGCTGAGCGGTGACCGACTCGAACCGGAAACTTCGGTCGATATGCGACTGCATCCCTCGTTGCTGACGCTCGACTTTGCTCGACGAGTGAAGCGACTCGCTCCTTTCGGTCAAGGGAATCCCGAACCGGTATTTTTACTTGAGTCGGTCCGGGTCGAGGGAGTGCGACCGGTCGGGTCCGACGGGAAGCATCTCAAGCTTTCTCTTTCGGTTCAGGGCGGACGCAGATTCGATGCGATCGGCTTCTCTCTTGCCGACCGGATCTCCGGATTGTCTGCGGGCGATATGATCGATATCGTGTTTCAGCTCGACGAGAACGAGTGGAACGGTTCGGTGAACCTGCAGCTCAAACTTGTCGACATGCGCCGAAGCGAAAAACTGTGATATACTGGACTCATGGAAACGATCGTCATGTATTCGGACGGGGGATCAAGGGGAAACCCGGGGCCGGCGGCTCTTGGTGTGTATATAGAGACCCTGGACAAACGGTTCGGGGAGTTTCTTGGGACCAAGACGAACAATGAAGCGGAATACGCGGCGATCGCGGCCGGACTCCGCAAGATCAAGACGACGATCGGCAAGGATAAGTCGAAGCGGACCCATATCGAATGCCGGATGGATTCCGAACTTGCCTGCCGACAGCTGAATCATATTTATAAGATAGAGAATGAAAAGTTGCAGCCATTGTTCTTCGAGGTATGGAACCTGATGCTCGACTTCGGACAAGTCACGTTCTCCCACATACCGCGCGAGCAGAACACGGTGGCGGATGCCGAAGCGAACAAGGCGATGGACGAGGCAACCGGTCGGACGGCACAGAAGAGCATGTTCTAGCCGGATAACCGATGACAAGGAATATTGAACAGGAAGCCAAAGGTCCATAAAGTCGAAAGTCACGAGTCTGTACAATTGGAAGCACTGCGACAATCTGGCAATAGAGCAATAGGGGTGGTTCAACAAGGTGACAGTATAACAATGGCGCGATGAAACCATAGAGCAGGTACTATGAAAAAGAAAGGCAAGATCATTTGGAGTGTCATTGTCATCGTGGTCATCGGAGGGATGTCCACATGGTATTTCACGCGTCCGCCGAAGGCGCTCTATGTGACGGAGCAGGTGTCGCGTACGACCGTTTCGCAGACGGTCTCGGTGACCGGCGAACTCGTGCCCCGGGAATACGCCGACCTTTCTTTCGCCGGTATCGGGACCGTGGAGAAGGTTCTTGTCGCACGAGGCGATACCGTGAAGGCCGGACAGACGATCGCGACTGTCGATACATCGGTACTCCGTTCGCAACTTCAGAATGCCGACATCTCGCTTTCCATCGCCGAAGCGAATGAGGCGCTCGCCCGTCGGAAATGGAGCATGCTGAAGTCGGAAGAAAAGGATGCGAAAAAACTTGCGACGGAACAGGCTCGGCAGGCCGTGCGGATCATACAGACGCAGATCAACCAAAGCGCTCTCGTTTCACCGATCGACGGGGTCATCACCAAGCTCGATGTCCGCGAAGGGGAGACCGCGATTGCCGGATCCATCATCGGTCGGGTTTCGAAGCAAGACAGCGGACTGGTGATCGAGACGCGTGTGCCGGAGGCGGATATCATCAAACTCAAGCTCGGGATGGACTCGACCGTGACCTTCGACGCACTTACCAAAGAGGATGTCTTTCATGCGACCGTGTCCGAAATCGAGCCCTCGTCGACCGTGATTCAAGATGTCGTTTCGTATGTGACACGATTCACGTTCTCCGATGCCGATGCGCGGCTCAAGGAAGGCATGAGTACCACCGTCGATACCGTGACGGCGAAGGCAGACAATGTGCTTGCCGTTCCGTTCCGTGCGGTCGTTCGCGAAGGAACGAAGAATTTCGTCGATCTTTCGACCGACAATATCACCTCGACGCGTCGCGAAGTGACGCTCGGTCTCGAAGGCGACGACGGCCTGATCGAAGTGAAGAGTGGCTTGTCCGAGGGCGATGTCGTCGTTACTGCAAAGGCGCCATAATGGAAGCGAAAAGCGTACAATAATTACAGAGGGATGGGATGGTGAGAGTTGATTGCGGATTGCGAAATACGAAATGCGAATGATGATCGGGAGCGGGGCTTGAAAAGCATGTTTCGTGGTTCAGCCACTCTGATAGAGCCCGTGTTGTGCGGGTTTTTTATTATAAAAATATAGGTTTAACTATAATCACTGTTACATCACCTTCATTTATACCGAAATAACTTGATGTGTTGTATATCGCTACCAGAGGAGTTCGCCCCGCGAATGCCGGGGCGAACTCATGAACGTAACAGTGATTCGGTTATTTGGCATGAGTACCAGATACCTCTACTCGCAAGACCGATTTTTTGTAGAGCGGAATTGGGATCGCCTCATAGTGAAAATATTGACAGGAAGTGTATTTTCGGCTATCCTAGGCTATTGTTCATTCACAGTTTCATCAACATAAACAAAGAGAATCATGGAAGAACCGCGTGAGATAGATGGCAAAGGCGTGTTAGTGCCACGTTTGGAAAGATCCGAAAGTATTGGGACGGACACACTGTCGGTGGAAAAAGTAAAAGTGTACTTCGAATTCGTGCCAGATACGCACATGGGGAAGGTTTATTTCGAGAATACCGACCGGCATGACGGGAAACTCATACAGCTTGCCTACAGGAAAGTGAATGAGAAAATGCGTGCGGAAAGATTTCCGCTCGTCAAATGGAAATACTTCGAAGTGATCACCTCGTCGAACGGGCCGATGTATTGTGAATTTCCGTTGAAGAAAAAGTATGTGCCGTCGGTTTTTGGTCGACCGAACTCGACGGAGATACGGTTGCTTGAACTGAATACACCCGCCGTGAAAGAACGTATTATCCATAACGATTGACGGAACTTTTGACAAAGCGATCCGTCATCCGCATGATGGCCGAAGTCTTCATAATCTATGTTTTTCCGAAACCAGACGAAGGAGCGCTCATGAAAATGAAAATGCCGGTGAAGAATCTCGTCGGCAGGATATCGTCGGTGGTTATCGACGAGAAAAATTTTGCCACCGTGAAAACCTGGAAAATCCCGATCCTTCTTGTTCAGAGCGTATTGAGGCTCATCGGCAAGGCATTCTGGGATGTCGTACATGAGGCGGTTCGCATGTGCCCCTCGGTAGAGATACCCGAGAAGAAAAATACTTTTCTCAGGCTGGTATGGTCTACCGTCGATGAAAAAAACTTCAAAAAAGAGGTGAAGATCTCGAAGATTCCCATGCTCTTCTTTCTTGGTCTTACGAAGGGAATCGGTGAAATTTTCTTGTACGCTGTCGTTTGCCCGATACGTTTTGTGTGGAGTTATGTGCTTACGGAAAAACCTTTTGAGGAAGAGTCTGGGATGATCGATAAGGGGAAACTTCCTCCGGTTCGAAGGCTGAATAGCTTCCCTTCTTCGTTTTTTCCAGCTGGAATAGGGGTGGTGTCGGTGGTCGGGAAGGACTCCCTCTCACATCTTGTCGGTCGGACGAATGTCTTTTTTGCATCGTTTGGAGAGATGATCATCCATAAGGATGCCATTACGTTCCTGATCACTCTTTGCCTGTGTATCGGTTACCTGTATGTCTTCCGCAAAGGGAGCTTGCGGTCGGTCCTCCTACCTGACTTCAGGACAAGCCGGACTGAATAGGAAAAGGCCGATGTATATCAAAGCTGCCATGTGCATAATCCATGGTAGCTTTTTCTTTTGAAAAAAGCCTTTCCGAGGCCATTTTCAGACAGTTGACAAAAAGTCTGAAAAGGTGTATTATGGCTTCACTTTCAGTATCTGTTAACAATATATCCAAGGAGTGGCCATGCGATTCTCATACGGCGAAGAGTATTTACCCAAAGAAAACGCTTCGACACAGAATCAAGTGTCAGCGGAAGGATCTTTCGATGCGATTCTCAACGGAATCGGAAAAAGCATTCAATCTTTATTCCAGGCGTTTGAGATGATTCTCGGAGGAGTGCGGGAGTCGACTATGGAGAGAGATCCGAGACTGGCATTGGCACCGATTCCAATCGGTGATAGCAGCAACCGTCTGCCCGAAGAACGACCTGATGAACGGGTCTTTGTGGACAACGACCTCGACATATATATGGAACTGCCGGAGTTGTAGGGTGAGCAAAGACGTATAATACCGAAATAACGTAATGTGTTGCATATCGCTACCAGAGGAGTTCGCCCCGCGAATGCCGGGGCAAACTCCTGATCGTAACAGTGATTCAGTTATTTGGTATAAGACGGCTTGGAATCAAATCCGAGCCGTTTTTTTATTGCCAGTGATGGCGTGATATGTTTTGCAAGATCGTTCTCTGATGCATCCAAAGCGAATATGAAAAACTCCCCAAAGGGGAGTTTTCGGTGACTGACGTGAAAGGGAGGGAAGACTACTTCGTCTTCTTGGTCTTGGTGGCGACAGTCGCCGGAGCCGCGACGACCACTTCTTCTTTCGGGGTGACGTTCACGAAGACGCGCTTGGCGAGCTTGCCGGTGAAAGCGACCATCTGTTTCTTCTTGAACGAAACGATACCTTCGGTCATAGCCATCAGGGTGTCGTCGCTCGTGCGGACCACATTCGCTCCGGGATGGAACTTGGTACCACGCTGCCGGACCAGGATATTGCCGACCTTTGCGGTCTGACCGCCAAAGAGCTTGACGCCGAGGCGTTGGGCCGCCGATTCGCGACCGAGTGAGGTAGAACCGCCCGCCTTACGATGTGCCATAGGGGTGAATTTATGATGAAGCCGATGTGTGCTATGATAGGACAAACAGGAAAAAGTGTCAATCTCCCTATGTCCTCGATAGGAAGGACCGTTTCCAAGATACGGGATTTGGTGGTTCGGGAGCGGGGACGACTCCTGCTTTTGACTGGTTTCGTGCTGGTCGGCGTGTCCTCGTTTGAGGCGGGATTTCTCCAAGGAAGTGCCGTTTCAGCTCGACCGATCATTGTGGAAAAGCCGGTCGCATCGGCTTCGAGTGACGCATCCATGGTGGCTACTCCGGCAGTCTCGGAATCGGCTGGAACCCGGTCGACGAAGACGACGGTTGATACGAAGAACTGCGCGTTCGTCGGGAGCAAGAATTCGACTTTGTATCATCTGCCGGGTTGCGCCGCGGCGAAACGGATCAAGCCCGAGAACCTGGTCTGTTTCGTGTCCGCCGAGGACGCGCAGGTGAAAGGATACAAAGCGGGGTGTATCAAATGAGCCGCAAGTGTCGAAAGCATGCTTCGTGGCCGTGTCCGTACGGCTCTACGGGGTCGCAAAGTCAGGGTAAGAAATATATGTATGTTTGTTATGACTCTTCACTTTTGATTTTCAACTTATAAAAACCTATGGAGCGGAAAAGAAAACAAAAGCCGGTGAAGCATAAAAGCGCGAATCTGAAAGGCTCGCATGCCATCAATGTGTTGTCGTTCATATTCGGATTCGCGGACTCGCTCTTCGTCTATGTACTCTCCTCGTTTTTTGCTCGGGTTATCGGGTCGGACAATGTTGGAGTGTTCTATCTGGTCACATTCACAATCGTCTTCGTTCTTTTGTGGCAATTGCGATCACTCATCCATCGGATCGGTGGCAGTATCCGGACATTCTTCCTTTTGATTCTGGCCGCCATAGCAACGTCGGCGGGACTTTCCATGATTCCCATCGGCTGGCCGGCAGCCGTGCTCGTCGTGCTTCTTCTGGTCGTGACGAATCTCGCCTGGGTGACGCTCGATGTCGTACTCGAGGAATTTTCCGAAGATGGTGTGACAGGTCGAGTCCGAGGGCTCCATCTGACCATCATGAACGCGGGAATCCTGCTGGCACCGTTTTTCTCGACCAAGGTGCTTGCGATGGCCGACTTCGGAGGAATTTTTTTTGGGATCACGCTCGGATATGTCATCTTGCTGGCGCTTTCGATCATCTTCTTGCGCAATGGCCGGACACCCGAGACCGCGGACATGGAGGCGCGCAGCGCATGGCGCAAGATGCTTCGCGAACCGAATCTGCTTTCGATCTATATCATCTCGTTCGCGCTCGAATTTTTCTATGTCATCATGGTCATCTATACCCCTATCCACCTTTTGGCACTCGGATTTTCCTGGGAAGATATCGGTCTCGTGTTCACGGTCATGTTGTTGCCGTTCGTCTTGTTGCAGTATCCGCTCGGCGTACTCGCGGACAAACGGTTCGGCGAGAAGGAATTCCTCATCATGAGTCTTGGACTCGCGTTCGCGGTCACGATGGCGATCGGTCTGTTCTCTTCGACGAGTCTCTTCTTCTGGGCAGTGCTTCTCTTCTTGTCGCGCGTGGGAGCGGCGGGCATCGAGGTGTTGCGCGACGCGTATTTCTACAAGCAGATCGACGGCGGGGATGATGACCTGATCGCGTTCTTTCGGACGGCACGCCCTGCGGCAAATATCGTCGGTGCGGTGCTTGCTATCCCTCTTTTGGCACTATTCCCGTTGCAAAGCGTATTTTTCCTGGCGTCGGCAGTCCTCCTCGTCTCACTTTTCTTCGCCTTCCGACTCGAAGATACGCCACCGGAGGTCGAACTTTCCCGCGGGTAAGGGTCTATCGGTCGATGGTCGTTTTTTGGCGTATATCGGAGAAATATGCTATCGTGGACGGTATGATACTCTCGAAAAAGCCGTATTTGCGTTATGCCATATCATGTCAGGACGAGTCAATTTGAGGGTCCGTTAGAGCTCCTTTTGAACCTTATCGAAGGTCGAAAGCTCGATATAACGCAGGTCAGCCTTGCCGAAGTCGCAGACCAGTACCTGGAACGGCTCGCTTCGGATCGCGAATCTATCTCGCTTTCAAACCTGTCCGAATTCCTCGTCATCGCGGCGCGACTGATCCTGATCAAATCCAAGATGCTCCTGCCGGTTCTGCAATTCACCGACGACGAGGAAGAGTCGATGGAAGATCTCGAACTTCGGTTGATCGAATACAAGCGGTTTAAGGACATAGCCGAGACGATGGGGAAGATGCTTTCGTCCGATCGGCATGCGTTCCCGCGCGAGAAGTTCCTCGGGGCGCCTGAGACGTTCTCTCCGCCGAAGGGACTTTCTACCGAAATACTCAGGCGGCATTTTGTATCGGTGCTCGGCGACATCCCGGAAAAGGAGATTCTCGTCGAGGAAATTATCGAGGAGGTGTTGAGCCTTGAGGAACGGATATCGACTCTGCAGGCGTCGCTCCGGCAACGGGCGGAGTATGGGTTCCGGGAACTCATCGCGAACTCGGAAAGTCGTATGGACGTGATCGTCTCGTTTCTGGCGGTGCTCGAACTCGTGAAACAACGGTACGTCGTCGTTCGTCAGAGCGACGCATTCGGCGACATATCCATATCTGCGACCGTAACGGCAACGAAAGAAACATAACCGAATCCCATGAGCGCGAAGCAAAGAACCATCGCATCCAAGATCGAATCCCTCCTGTTTTTACATGGGGAACCGCTTTCGCACACCCGTCTTTCCAAGGCATTGTCCGTGTCGGAAGCTGAAGTCGAAGTTGCATTGGAAACGCTTCGTGAGCGGTACGAGACGCCGGAATCCGGGCTTACGCTTATCCGAAACGGAAACGATGTGGAACTCGCGACCCGTCCCGAGAACACTCCCGAAGTCGAGGCGATGCTTGTCGCCGATCGTGAAGAGACGCTCGGCAAAGCGACGATGGAAACGCTTGCGGTCGTGACGTATCGCGGACCGGTCACCCGAGCATCAATCGACGCTATTCGCGGTGTGAACTCTTCTTTCGCTCTACGAAACTTGTTGCTTCGCGGTCTGATTGATCGGAAGCCGAATCCGCTCGACGCACGGGAGTTCGAATATACGCCTTCGTTCCGACTTTTCGAGCTGCTCGGCGTCGGTTCTTTAGAGGAACTTCCCGAATATGACGCGCTTTCTTGTGATTCGCGACTAGTCGCCCGCGAGACGGGTCAATTGTCTGAGGGATAAAAATGCATGGAAAAACGCTTCATCCATATTGCCGTACTCAGTCTGTTTCTGATTGCCTTCGTAATCGGAGGGGTATTTTGGTTTTCTCAGAGCAGTAGAATCGTCATCGGACAGGAGCGATTCTCCGGTAGGGTGGCTGGAGTGTCGGAAGAGAAAGTAACCCCATCGGTCGTCGAACAGCGAAATCTGTCGTCGGAATTCAAACCTCTGAAAAAGGACGGCATCGGTTTGTTCGCAGTACCGACGGCACATTCCGCAGTGCTCCTCGATGCGGCGACGGGTATACCGCTCTTCGAACAGGATGCGGATGCACATCGGGCGATCGCCTCGATCACCAAACTTATGACGACGATGATCGCGGTCGAGACGGCAAAGAGCCTCGACGAGCCGGTCACGATCCCAGAAGATGCGGTCTATGCCGAAGGAACCCGTGTCGGTTGTCCGCGATCGGGATTTTGCAATGGTGAACGGTTGCATGTCGGCGAGCAAATCGCCGTGCGGGATCTCCTGAAGGCGGCCCTTATGAATAGTGCAAATGACGCGGCGATCTCGCTTGCCGAACACGTCTCGGGGAGTCAGGATGCGTTTGCGGAAACGATGAACCGACGGGCAGCGGAACTCGGTCTTGTGAACACGCATTTCTGTACGCCGTCCGGACTCGAACTCGACGATCCGGCCAAGGAGGAGAACTGCTATTCTTCCGCTCTCGATGTGGCCAAGATCGCTGCCTATGCCCAGCGTTATGACGTGTTGTGGAGCACGATGCGTATGGACAAGACCATCATCTCATCGGTCGACGGGAAATATCAGCATGAGATTTTCAATACTGACCGGATACTCGGATATCCGAACCTGCGCGGGACGAAGACCGGATTCACTCCGCGGGCCGGATACTCGCTCCTCGCCGTGGCGGGCGACCCGTCCGCGGATCGGCATCGTCTGATCGCGGTGGTTCTCGACGATTCGTCACGTTGGCAGAGTATCCAAAGCATGCTTTCATGGGGATTCTCATCCTATCAATGGAAATAATATATTACGATACACGTATGCAGGAAACTATTGATATCGTGCAGGTGGCCAGGATACAGAACATTCCCGATGTCGTAAATACACTCAAGGTGCTCGCGACGGGGTTTGTCTCCTTTCTGATCGCGTTTGCCATCACTCCTTTGTGGACCAATATCCTGTTCAAATATAAGATCGGTATCAGGATCAAGGAACGTTCGGTCCAAGGCGAAAAGCTGTCGATCGTAAGCGCCTTGCATGCCGGCAAGGCGGGGACGCCGACGATGGGAGGTGTGACCGTCTGGATAGCGGTGCTCGCGCTCGCTTTCGCGTCCGAATACCTGTTCGCGCCCATAGCGGAGCTGACCGGGCACGGGTTCATCGCCAAACTCGATTTCCTGGATCGGGCACAGACCTGGTTGCCGCTTTTCGTGCTCGGTGCCGCGGGAATACTCGGCCTCGTGGACGACTATATGAGCGTCCGTCAGAAGGGAGCGAACAAGGGTGGCGGGATGCGGTTCGCGTCGCGTTTCTGGTGGCTCATCGCGATCGCGGGTGCGGGCGCATGGTGGTTTTATGCCAAGATCGGCTGGGATTCCATCCATGTTCCGGCGGTAGGGGACTTCACTATCGGTTGGTGGTATATCCCGCTTTTCATTTTTGTCATTCTCTTCACCGCGATTTCCTCGAATGAGACCGACGGTCTGGACGGGCTCAACGGCGGCGTGATGCTCATGGCGTTCGGTTCGTTCGCGGTCATCTCGTTTTTTCAGAACCGGATGGACCTCGCGGCATTTTGTGCTGCAGTCGCCGGAGCACTCCTCGCCTTCTTGTGGTTCAATATCCCCCCCGCTCGATTTTTCATGGGAGATACGGGTGCGATATCGCTCGGCACCACGCTTGGGGTCGTCGCTATGATCACCAACTCGGCACTCGTATTGTTTGTCATCGTCTTCATCTATGTGCTCGAGTCGGGGAGCGTCGTGATCCAACTCTGTTCCAAGAAGTTCCTCGGTCGCAAGGTGTTCCTTGCGGCGCCTTTGCATCATCATTTCGAGGCGAAGGGTTGGCCGGAATCGAAGGTCGTGATGCGCGCATGGATACTGACGGGTATCACTGCGGCAGCCGGCATCGTGATCGGCATTCTCGGTATGGGGAAGTATCGATGAGCGGAAGGCAAGTCTGGAAAAACATAATCAGATATGTAAAAAAAGTATGGCCGAAATACGAGGTATCGACGGGGTGGATTTCGCGGGGAAGAAAGTGTTGGTCCGGGTGGATTTCAACGTGGAGCTGGACCGTGACGGAAATGCCATGGAACGATTCAAACTCGAGGCGTCCAAAGAGACGGTCAGTCGGATCCTTGCCTTCCCGGGCTCGCGCGTGGCACTCCTGTCCCATTTCGGTCGGCCCGATGGGAAGCGTGACGAGGCGTTCTCACTTCGTCCTCTCCAAGACGATATCTCACGGATATTCGGTGTTCCCGTACGGTTCGTCGAGGACTGTATCGGGACAGCGGTGACGGAAGGTCTCGCAGCGCTTTCCGATGGCGAAGTGCTCCTGCTTGAGAATGTGCGCTTCTATCAGGGTGACGAGGCGAACGATACGGCGTTTGCCGCATCGCTCGCCGAGCCGTTCGACCTGTTCGTGAACGAGGCTTTCTCCGTGTGTCATCGGGATCAGGCATCGGTCACGGCTATCGCGCGGATCCTGCCGTCGTATGCCGGTATGCGTCTCCTTGAGGAGCGTGATCAGCTCGACACGATCCGTCGCGATCCGGCTCATCCCGCCGTCGCTATCATCGGAGGAGCCAAGATCGAGACGAAGCTTCCTCTCATACGCGAGTTTGAACGGACCTATGATGCGGTACTTGTCGGAGGCAAGGTCGCCAATGAGGCGATCGATCAGGGGATATCGTTTTCCGACAAGGTGTCGCTTCCGGCGGACTTCCAGGGCGGGGAAGCGCGACTCGATATCGGCCCCATGACGACGGCGATGTTCATCGAGGTCGTGAAACGGGCCAAGACGATCGTTTGGAACGGCCCGATGGGGAAATTCGAGGAATCACCCTATGATGCCGGTACGAACGCTCTCGTGTATGCCATGTCGGAGAGCGCTGCCAATATCGTCGTCGGCGGAGGCGAGTCCCTCACGATTCTCGAGAGGGGCAGTCTGATTCACAAGGTCGGATTCGTCTGTACCGGCGGTGGTGCGATGCTCGAATACATGAGTGGCAAGGAATTGCCGGGGCTGACCGCACTTGAGTCATAGGAAGCATGTCTGGACCGATTTGATTGAAATCGAAAAACCCGAGAAAAAACCCGCTTCACAAGCGGGTTTTTTAATGATGAAATCGAAAAAAGGTATATATCGGTGTGGTCGTCGGATGATATGGCGTTTCGCTGCGGTCGTTTTGATTTCGAATGGAACGACGACCGGCATACTACGATATAACGATATATCGTAGTATGGGGTGGTGGGAAGGACTCGAACGATGCGATAAACGAGTGAAACTTTTTTTGGAATGATTTGCTTCGAGAAAACGGAAAAAATTACTTTATGAATGGCGTTCAAGGATTGCTTTTCTGGAGCGCCCGCATTTTTTCCGATGAGGCTTGCCTCATCGGAGCACTGGTGTTTTTCCGACCGAGGTGGGAAAATAGAGAGGTACGAAATGAACGGAAAACGATATGTCTGAAACGAAACGGATGCCGGCAATCTTCATCGGCCACGGCTCGCCTGAGAACGCCTTCGAGGAAACTGAATGGAGTGAGGCCTGGCAGCGTATCGCGACCCGGTTTCCGAAGCCCGAGGCGATCCTCGTCATAAGCGCACACTGGACGAACCGGATCAGCGACGATGCGATCACGACCTCGGTCACGACTTCTCCTCACCCGGAAACCATCCACGATTTCTACGGGTTCCCGAAACGCTTCTACAATTTTTCCTATCCGGCCCCGGGCGACCCTGCGTTGGCGGAGACGGTACGGAGTCTTATCAGAACGGTCGACGTCCGAAGTGATGCTGAGCGGGGGCTCGATCACGGCGCATGGTCGGTGCTTTCGCGGATGTATCCGGAAGCGGACATCCCCGTGATACAGCTCAGTATAGACGAGGATCTTCCGTGCAAGGACCTGTTCGAGATCGGTACAGAGCTCGCAGACCTGCGTGACCGCGGCGTCCTAATCCTCGGGAGCGGCAATATCGTGCATAATCTCCGGACGATCGTCTGGGACGGTGATCCGTATCCATGGGCGACCGGTTTCGACGACTTCGTACGTGATGCGCTCGTCGCCAAGGACTATCAAGTGCTTATCAATTTTGAGAAACATCCGCATGCTCATGTGGCCCATCCGACGGTCGATCACTTCCTCCCGCTTCTCTTTGTCATCGGCGCGTCGCAAGGAGAGGACCCGATCTTCTTCTGCGAACAGATATTCGCCGCATCACTTTCCATGCGTTGCGTAGTATATGGGCTCGACAACGAGAAAAAAACCGGTCGGTGAATTGGCCGATACCTTGGATCATGCTATTTCACCTCGTTCGTTTACTACCAAATAATAGTACATGGTAGTACGGTACGGAAGGAAATTCAGGCATGGGAAAATGTGAGATATGAGGATTTGCTAGTAAATATGGAAGAAACCGGTGACATAATAATGCGGTCGTCGGATTATGTCACCGGTGGAAAGGGCGATGGATGAAATAGTATGCCATATAATTATGAAATTCTCCGAGGACCGTCCTCGGAGAGGTGCTCGGAAAAGCGAAGAAAGCCGGTGACATAATAATGCGGTCGTCGGATCATGTTGTTTTATAGGGGAGGGGATTACACGGGATAAGTCGGGAGAAAAAGAAAAGCACGTCCAGATACTGGAAGTGCTTTTTTAAAATCGGTCGGTGGCTATTGTTTCGTTTTCACGAGAAATTCGGCAAGCGGACGCTCGTCATCGCCCACCACGTACCGATAGTTATCGGGATGTGCGAGGACGCCTTTCCAGGATCGCGCACACGATGGGTCGAGATGGACCTCCTTGAGGACGAAACCGCACCACCGGGTGTCCAGTATCGCGTACCGTTTCCCGTCGTCTTCGAAAGCGACGACGATTTCGTATTGGTGACGGGAATCGATCGCCGCGTAGACGTCGGAAGTGGTTTCTTCTCCGAACATCCCGCAACAACACATCAGGCTGTGACTGAAGATGACGAAGTCTTTTCCAGTATATTTATCGATGAACGGCTTGATGATCTTCGAGTGAGTGTCCGGTCTCTCGGAGACGTTGATATTTTTCGGAACATCATTTGATTCCCTGATGAGTATTCGTGGCAGAGAGATGAAAAATATGCTCGAAGCTCTTTTCAGGATAAGCAGATAGTGTCCATCCGTCTTCCGTGTAGCCAGGACAGCAAAGGGTCCGATGAAATATGCCTTGACCGACCAAACCCGGTCACTTTCCGGCTTGCGGACGCTGATACTCCTTCTGATAGGATCGGATGATTCCATGACAGTGATTCCTCGGCCTGTGGCCTGGTTTTGGTTGTAAAGGTGGATTGTTCGTTCCTGGTCATCGTATGGCAACGGGGTCGGTACGTCAAGGAGATTCGTTACAGGAGATTCATTGCGAACCGTCCTTGAAGAAAATCCTCGGAGAGAGACTGAAAGCCGGTGACATAATAATGCGGTCGTCGGATTATGTTACAATAGAGAATAAAGAGGGTATGGGAATGTGCTATTGTTTGATCGTCGAGTCGACTTCATAAGGCTTCTCCTTATGTACAAGTTCGGACCGGTACAACAAAAACTGCTTCTTCTGCTTCTCGGCGGGATTACGCTCGGAGGCCAACGTTCTCCGGATCGGTATTATAGGGTACTGGGAGAACTTCGAAAGGAATGGAAGCGGATCGATCAGCGGAGTATTTCCCGTTCCCTTCGACGACTTTCCGAACAGAAACTCTTGGAGGAACAACCGTTATCGGATGGGACCATTCGGCTCGTGCTTACGAAGGAAGGGAAACGACAGGCCGGTTTCCTCGACATATATGGCCGTTCGATACGACTCAGAAAACCGAAAAAATGGGACGGCAAGTGGCGGGTGATCATATTCGATATCCCGGAGGATAGTCGTATCTTCCGCAATATCTTGCGTCAACATCTGTATGAAATGGAATTTTACCAACTCCAAAAAAGCGTGTTCGTATCCCCGTATCCCTATGAAAAACCACTCAAGGAACTGGTGAGCTTGTATGAGGCCGCTCCGTTCGTCCGCATCATGACGGTCTCATGGATCGACAACGAGAAAAAACTCAAACGATACTTTTTCGATGCCAGAAAGAAAGCCCAGAAAGAAGTGACATAATAATGCGGTCGTCAGATTATGTTACTTGAGTTTGAGGAGAATTGCGGGGAAGAGAAATGAAAAAAAATGAAAATTACTCGGAAAAGCGAAGAAAACCGGTAACATAATAATGCGGTCGTCAGATTATGTTACTTGGCGAGGGGGTGTTTTGAGAATGAATCGGGAAGCGGGCTTTCGTTCGGAATCAAAAAAATCGACAAGACCTTTCGTTCATAAGCGGGATTTCATTCAAAAATATTTCCCAAAAGGGCTTTACAAAAGGGATCTTGGGCTTGCCTTTTCGGAAGATTGGCATTTTTCCGATCGAGGTGGGAAAATGAGGGAAAGAGAAAGGTATAGGGAAATCGTATATACCCGACTCGTTTTTTGGAAGGGTTTTGAGTTAATAAGTTCAGCGTCATAGCTATCGTATGAATAGCGAACCGAAGCAGGAGAACGTATTTGAGAGTTTTCTTTCCGGCCTCGGGAACGACATCGCGACGAAGGATACGTCTCTCCCGACCGTGCTGAAGTGGGTCGTGTTGTTGGTTGTCGCGTATGTCGTTTTGCCACTGACCATCGTGGTCGCGCTGTGGTACGTCTGGAAGAAGACGACATGGACGAAATCGAATCGGGTCGTGATTACGGCGACCATTGTCTTTGTCGCGATGTGGATGGTATCTTTGCGTTCGAATCAAGACGGTGCGACGGGAAACGG
>CAITOC010000078.1 GCA_903893925.1 Candidatus Moraniibacteriota bacterium | reverse complement strand
TTCCTCATCCGAGTTCGCGAATCGGAGAGGGAAATCACCCTTGGAATTAGCCGGTTGTGAGTTGCCAAAAATCAGGAATTGGATGGTCTATATACGAAAGAAATACGGGGAGGGAGCAACCTAATCGGGAACCAGTGCCTACCTTTAAGGATTCAGAACTCAGCGCTCTTCCGATCCGTTCTTTCTGATTTATTTTCAACACATTGTATTATTGGACCGGGAGAATAATTCCTCGGGTCTTGGGAAGGTAAGCCTTACGGTTTACCTTCTTTTCTTTTCCAAAACCCCGCCTCTTATGAGAAGCGGGGTTTTATTCATTCTTGGAATGCCGATAAGTCTACTGGTTCGCCGGGGTGTCGGGGCGGATCTGGATACTGGTCGCGGCGAGCGATCCGTCGGGATTATTCTTGCCGTTGGCCATCACTTGCTGCCCGACGGAAAGATCTGAACCGGCACCAACGACCGCCTTGTCGATCGTCGTCGACGGCGCGAAAAAGACGATCTGCGATCCGCCGTTGCGCGTCTTGATCGTTATGCTCGTATCGTCTTTGGCCGTGACCTGCCCGCCGGCAAAGTCACCGGCTCCCCCGTTCTGTACGGCACCCGCTCCGGCTCCGCGCTGTCCACCAGCACGACCCGCTACTCCCATTCCACTCCCCTGACCCGCTCCGACACCACGCGCCGCGAACTGGCTTGCACGCTGGCTCTCTGCATATTTCATCCCACCGAAAAACGCTCCCGTTCCGACCACGATGACCACAATAATCATCGCGATCTTATGATTCTTATCCATATATTTTTTCCTTAAAAATATTGTCGTGCTTATCCTTCCGCCTTTCGACTTCACGACCCCCGTAAAGTCTCGCCGACTCGGCCACGGGGCATGCTTTATAGACTTTACAGACTCTTCCCCGCCTGTCTTTGCGAGGCCTCGGAGGCCGTGGCAATCCATCCCCTTCCTATTCCCCTTCCTCTTCCCCTTCCTCGTCTATTCTCTCTGGATTGCTTCGTCGCAGACTTCTCGCAAAGACAAACCTCGCCCCCCGTTGTCAGTTATTAGTTATAAGTTGTCAGTTTCTTTATTCATACCGCAACGCCTCCATCGGAGAAAGATTCGCCGCACGACGAGCCGGATAGAATCCGAAAAGTATCCCGACAGCAGCAGACACACCGAATGCGAGGAGTACCGAAGAAAGAGATATCTGCGTCGTCAGACTCGCGAATTTCGAAACAAGCAGTGCAGCCGCCCACCCGAGTACGACACCCAATGCTCCGCCAAGAAACGTCAGCATGACCGCCTCGATGAGGAACTGCAGATTGATATAGAGCTTCCGTATCCCGACCGCCTTGCGCAGTCCGATCTCGCGCGTGCGCTCCGTGACCGTGGTGAGCATCATGTTCATGATACCGATGCCACCGACAAGGAGTGATATGCCGGCAATCGATGCGAGGAGAATCGTGAACGTCCCGGTGACGCTCGACGCCGTAGCGATGATATCGGCCTGGTTCATGATACTGAAGTCGGCTGCGGTCGGGTCCGAGATACCGTGACGCTGCAACAGGAGGTCGGTCACGTCTTGTTGGACCGCCGGTATGATCGTGGCGTTCGCGGCGGAAATACCGACGGTCGTCACATACGTATCGCCCGACAGATAGTGCTGTTCCGTCGTAATCGGCACATAAATCGCATTGTCAGCGTTATTGAAACCGCTCCCGCCCTTCGAAACCGTCACACCGATCACCTGGAAATCGATATTCTTGATGCGGATCGTCTGGCCTATCGCGTCGGCATCCGTCCCGAAGAGGTCGTCGCGTACCGTCGGTCCGATCACGGCGACCTTGGCGGACGTCTGTTGCTGATACTCCGTGATGAACATACCCATATCGACGGCCACGTTGCGGACATCGGTATACGAAGGAACCGTACCGGTAACCTGCGTATTGGTATTATTGCCCTTGGCCGTCACCTGATACCGGTGCGTGTCCTCCGGAGCCACTCCCGAGATGTTTTGTACTCCGCTTCCGATAGCCGTCGCATCGTCGAGCGTCAACGTCATCGAACTTCCCTGTCCGGCGCTGATACCGCTCGTCCGCTGCGCTCCCGGACTGATGATGATCAGGTTGGCTCCGATCGATTGGATGCGATCCGAAATCGAGCTCTGCGCGCCCTGCCCGATCGCCACCATGGTGATGACGGACGCGATCCCGATGATGATACCGAGCATCGTCAAACCGGAGCGGACCTTGTTGCTCGAAAGGGATGACGACGTTTCCTTCAATAAATCCATGGCGACCATAGGTGTTCGTATCAATGCTCGTGTACGTTCTTCACGTCCTTCTCGATGACGCCGTCGCGGATGGAAATCACCCGGTCTGCGAATTCCGCGACCTCCATCTCGTGCGTGATCAGGATGATGGTATGTCCCTGTCGGTTGAGCTCCCGAAAAGTCTCCATGACCACTTTACTCGTCTTCGTGTCGAGGTTCCCGGTCGGTTCGTCTGCAAAAATAATCGCGGGTTCATTGACAAGCGCCCGGGCGATAGCCACACGCTGCATCTGCCCGCCGGAAAGCTGGTTCGAGAGGTTCAGGAATTTGCTTTCCTCCATCCCCGCATATTTGAGACACAGCCGGGCCCGTTTTTCACGCTCTTCGTCGGTCGTATCCGAATACAAAAGCGGCAGCATGACATTACGCAGTACGGTCGTCCTCGGGAGCAGGTTGAACGCCTGGAACACGAATCCGATCTTGTTGCGTCGCAAGTCCGAGAGCTCGTCATCATTGAGTTTGGAGACTTCCTGCCCATCGAGGACATACGTCCCGGACGTCGGCGTATCGAGCGCCCCGAGGATGTGCATCAGGGTCGACTTGCCAGACCCCGACGGGCCGATGATCGCGACAAATTCTCCCTTGTCTATCTTGAAGGAAATACCGGAGACAGCCTTCGTCTCGACGTCCCCGTTGACGTAGGTCTTGCAGATGTTTGTGCACTCGATCATATCTGAACTGAAAATGTGATTCAATCGGCTAAGACCACCCACATCCCACTTACCCGCCGAATCCGCCACCGGGAATCCTGACTCTCGAAGCGGATGACGAGCCGGTCGAAGTCGTCGAGGTCGAAGTCGGATTGACGGTCTTCGTCACCACCTTGTCACCGACAGTGAGTCCGCTCACGACTTCGGTCTCGGTATTGTTCGCGGCCCCGACCGTCACGGCCGTCTGAACCGGCGTCGTCCCGCTATTGAGGACCAAGACGTAATCAACATTCCCCTGTTTCTTGATGGCACTCCCCGGGACGATAATCACATCCTGCTTCACGCCGGTGATGATGGATGCGGACACGCTCATACCGGGTTTGAGTCGTGGATCAAGCGCATCGAGGCTGATCTTCGCGTTATAGGTCACCACGCCTTGTGTCACCGTGCCGAGAGAGTCGATCGCGTCCACCTTTCCGGATACGGTCAGCCCGTCGACCGCCGAGAACGTCATCATGACCTTCTGGCCGACCTGCACGTTCGAGACGTCGACCTCATTGACCTGGACCTGTGCCTTCATGGTGGTCAAATCGCCGATGATGATCGGCACCGTGCGGGAGCTGCCGGACGAGAGTTTGCTCAGGTCGTCACCGTTCTTGATATTGACCGCATTGACCGTCCCGTCCGACGGCGCCACGACCGATCGCTTGCCCGCGGTCTGCAACTGATACTGCAAACCGAGATCGGACGCGGTCGTCGCCTGTTCTGCCGCCGTGATAGCCGCCTCTGCGGCATCTGCCTTCTGTTTGTCCACCGCCCTCTGCTTGGCACTGACCGTGCTTCCGCTTTTCTTGTCCGCGGCATAGGTCGCCTTCGCCTGATTCCAGCTGATCATGGCCGACGTGAGTGAATTCTCGGATTGGGAAGCCGAGGTCTGCGCCTGAGCGGCACTCACGCCCAACTGGTCGTTCACGATCGTAAACAGCGCCTGCCCCTTCTTCACCTTGTCGCCCACAGCAACTGACAAATTAGCGACTGTGCCGGTAATCGTCGGGTCGATATTCACGCTCTGATCCACGACGATATTCCCGCTCGTCGCGACAGACGTGGTCAATGTTCCTTTTTCAGCCGCCGTCGTGACATACTGCACCTGCGTGCTTGTCGAATTCGCCTTGGTATACCAATAGTATCCACCGCCACCGATTACTATCACTCCGAGTATGATCTGCCACTTTTTCAGCTTCAGTTTCATAGTGCTTGTCGTATTGATAAGTTCGACATGTATGCCGCCAAACCACCTTTTCTTTCCCATAGGATACCACTTTCACCGTCTCCACGCCATCGGCGAGAAACCTTTTCCATACATAAAAACGTCTTTGATACTAATACGCCGATCCCCGAAAAAGTTTGCACCATCAGATTTCTCTTCATCTTCTTGACGAGGGAACATCTGTTCCCTTATACTGTCGGTATCCGGATATAGATTCATTGTTATATTACCCTACTGTCGCATAGTTGTATTGCTTCATCGCTCTATTGTTACATAGTTGCATTATTATAGTGTTCCATGCTTATTGTTATCTGTTCACTGTTAACGATCATGTCCGAAATCCCGTTCGAAAACATACGAAGTTTCTTCGACGAGAAGAAACGCATGCCCACCTATCGTGAGATCCGCGACGATATCCTTCATACGGCTTCCATGAAACAGACCAAACGTTTCGTGGATCGACTCGTCGAAGACGGTCTTATCGGACGCGATCGGACCGGCAAACTGCTTCCGACGGAAGGATTTTTCGGCGTACGTCGGCTCGGTTACGTCGAGGCCGGATTTCCTTCCCCGGCGGAAGAAGAACTCCTCGACACGATGACCTTGGATGAATGGTTGATCGGTAACCGCGAAGCGACCTTCATGCTCGAAGTGAAGGGAGAATCGATGCGCGATGCCGGCATCCGACCGGGTGATACCGTTCTCGTCGAACGCGGACGAGAGCCCAAAGACGGCGATATCGTGATCGCCGAGGTCGATCACAAATGGACGATGAAATACTACAAGAAAGATCGTCAGGGCGTCTCACTCATTCCTGCCAATCCCGCATTCAAGATTATCCGACCGAAAGAAGAGCTCCGCATCGAGGCGATCGTCACCGCCGTCATACGGAAGTATTGAGGCCTTCCTTTCAAATACAAAGTATTCCATGTCATCGCGAGCCCGAGTCTTCGAGGGCGCGGCGATCCAGAATAGAAATTGAAACCGAAGTCGAATATCCCGAGAAACATCTGGATTGCCACGGTATCCGCCTGCTGGCGGATACCTCGCAAAGACAGATACAAAACTATGTCCACGCTTCTCGCGCACGGAACCTATCCCCGAGCCATCCTCCATATCGACGGGGACGCGTTCTTTGCTTCCTGCGAACAGTCGCGCGACCCGGCACTCCGAGGCAAGCCCGTCATCACCGGGGCGGAGCGTGATATCGCCTCGTCCATGAGCTACGAAGCCAAAGCGCTCGGTATCACCCGGGCGATGCGACTTCATGAGATCCGTAAGATCTGTCCGGATGTCATCGTCCTCCCTTCCGACTATGAGACCTATTCCCTTCTTTCCAAACGATTCTTCGATATCGTCCGCCGCTTCACGCCCGACGTGGAAGAATACGGCATCGACGAATGCTTTGCCGATATCACCGGTTGGCAACGACCGCTGCGCACGAATTATCACATGATGGCCGAGCGAATCCAAGAAGATCTGCGGCGCGAACTCGGCTTCACGTTCTCCATCGGACTCGCATCGACCAAGGTCCTCGCCAAGGCGGGATCGAAATGGAAGAAGCCGTACGGACTCACCGCGATCCCGAACCGGGAGATCCCGACCTACCTGGCCGAACTTCCCGTCGGGAATGTCTGGGGCATCGGCCCGCGTACGACCGACACGCTTGTCCGACTTGGCATCCGGACCGCTCTCGACTTGGCACGATCGGACGACGCGCGTCTCGACCCGTTCCTGTCGAAACCTTTCAAAGAGATCCGTTCGGAACTCCGTGGCATACCCGCCTTGCCGTTTCTGGCTGGAAACCGTTCCGCACACGCGTCCGTACAGAAGATGAAGACCTTCACGCCCGCGTCCAACGATCCCCGGTTCGTCTTCGCCCAACTCGCCAAGAACATCGAATCCGCCTGCATGCGTGCGAGACAGTACGGCCTCGAGGCCGGGAAGATGCTCATTCTCCTGCGCACACAGACGTTCGAACACCAAGCGGTCGAGATCCATCTCACGTGCCCGACCAATTTCGCACACGAACTCCTCACGGTCGCGAAGTCGTCTTTCGATACCCTGTTCTCCCCGGGCACGTTCTATCGTGCGACCATGGTCACGCTCCTCGACCTCCGTACGCCGGACCGCCAGCCTGACCTGTTCGGCGCGTCGCTCAAGATCGAAGGATTCCGTCGGATCTACGAGAGCATCGACGCGGTTCGCGCCAAGTATGGCAAACACACCATCCACTTCGGTCCGTCGTTTGATGCACACCACTCCCCGCGACACATCGGGTCCCGGGGCGATGTTCCCGAACGCATGAGACACCTTATTAAGGGCGAATCCATCCGCCGCCATCTCAATATCCCGATGTTCGTCGGCGAGGTGGACTGAATATCACTTGCAATGAACATCCTTTTCTTTCCTAAAGATCTTATTTTCGGCTTGATAAAGGGATAATATTTATTTTTACTTCGCGGACATTGACATATCTTAGTTTAGGATGTATAATACTCCGTTAGCATGAAGTTTATCAACATAAACGAAAGGACATTAACAATGAAATTCTTAGCGAAAGGGTATGCAGTAGCAGCGTTACTGATCATTCTTTACTTGGGAATGACTCTGGTAGGTTTCAGTATATGGCAAGGCTACCCGCGATTAAACCTTCCATATATTCCACCGTTCTTCGAAGTCCTTTGCATATTTTGTGCGGAAGCCGCGGCTCTTGCCGGACTGGTCATCGCGATCAAGATTGCCAATAAGGGCCTGAATGTGATAGCCGCGATAGGTGGCCATACGATTCTTTGGGCCCTATGGGTATACGGTAGATTGTTCGGGGCTTTTAAAAATGTACTCCTCTCGATGAAGCTGATAAAAGAATAAATCAGCGCGAAAGTATTACCACGTATCGACTCCGGTCATACGTGGTATTTTTACTTCGCGGAAAAAATAAACATTTGCTGGATCCGAAAAAACGTGAATAGGTGAACACGTTTTCAAAGACACCTTTTTCCCTATTCCCCTTCCGGCGCTGCCGTGTCAACCGGCCCCCACTCATAAGGCTTCTTGAAGATATAGTTTTCCTTTGCCTTTTGCCGACAGAACTCATACGCCCGGTCGGTGAACTGATCCGTCCGCGCGCAGTCCATCCACGCCTCCAGATCGCGCACATTGCTCTCCTTATAATTCACATACTGTCCGAAGGCATAGCCCGTACTGAAAATAAGCGCCGCAATCGCCAACACCCCCTTGAATACTCGGTCGAACATGAGTTTCTTTTCTATCTTGTCCATATGGTTATCATAGCGATATCTTCACTCAAACCATACACCCGAACCGGATCATCCGCAACAGTACGAAAATTGAGGTCTTGGGCGGGCACAGGGACCCGCCCCTGCCGGCCAGACAGGGCATGCTTTCGACCTTATAGACTTGATAGACTTTATCGACTCCCCCCTTTCTGCTACAATGGACGACATCGTTGTTAACCCGTAAAAAACCGACGGTATGAAAGATATTCAAGAGGTGTTCGATCAGATTCAGGAGCTCAAGCATACGAAGAAGGAGATCGGTCGGGAATACCGGGACATCCTCGCCCAAGACGAGGACTATCAGGAGCTGAAGGAGGAACTGACGACCGTCCGCGACAAGAAAAAGGCGCGTGAGCAGAGCGCGCAAGCCGGCATGGGACGACGTTGGGAAGAATTCGAGCGGGCCACCGCGGAAATCGCAGAGCTCGACCAGATGCTGACCGATATCGCGATGACGAACCTCATGGACGGCAAGAGCATCAATCTCAAGGACAAGTACGATACGGAATACGAACCGTCATACAAGATCACCTTCAAGAAGATCGGCTGATACCGAATGAACCAAATCTTTGCTCCATCAAGGAGTCCGACACCCGATTGGGAGTCGGACTCCTCCGGTCGTACCATACAATAAAAAATCCCGCGCATTGACGGGATTTAGAAAGGAGACAGTTCGTTCGGGAGACTTTGAAGGTTTTGGTACCACTCACGAGCGTTCTCGCGTGCCTCATCATATTCCTCCTCACTGAGCTTCTCTTGGTTCCACCTCAGACTGAAGAGGAGACGACGATTCGCGGCCTGTTGTGTCGGCGTCGCCCAGCGGACATTGCCGGGTTCATAGTTCCCATAGGGATTTATCCGATCGATGCTCCACTTGATCTTTGTATCGGGCTGATCGCCGACATGCGCATAAAACGCCATGAAGCCTTTTCTCGACACTCTCCATTCCTCGCATACCCGTATGCCCTTCCCTCCGTAATCGGCATACGCGGAGCACGTCGGAGTATGGCACCGCTGAATCATGCCCTGCCATATATGGTATACCCTGGTACGGCTTTTCCCATGAGCGGTCTTCGCACAGCTTCTGCAACTCTTTGACTTTCCCGATCTGAGTTTCGAAGCGTACACAGTCCTCTTCTCACCACAGGCGCAGACGCACAGATATTTCCTCTTCCTGTCTTTCCCGCTCGGGCTTCTCTGGATAACCGTCCAGAGCCCGAAAACGGCCCCGGGCTGGATATCCGATTTTCCCATCGCGCCCCCTTGTTTGATTGTCAATGAAATGCCAGCCTTTCACCGTACTGGAAAACGCCCAGGAAGGCAAATATGGGACCCGTATATAAACTCTTCGCGACAAGTCATTAAGAGCCTATCCCAATAGGAACATACCTACTGCGCCTATGATCTTCGGCGTAAACGCGTGTACCCCTTGTCGCCTTATCTACAGATAGGGCTCCGCGGGTTACCTGCCTTTCCGCTCGAAGCTCATACGGCTCGTGACG
>CAITOC010000077.1 GCA_903893925.1 Candidatus Moraniibacteriota bacterium | reverse complement strand
CCGATGAATCTCCGTCGTCGATCGCTCGCCGAGCATCGTGAAGATGAGTTCGAAGTCGTCCATGTGGTCCCGGAGATTCTCCCGCTTCAACCCCTTCAATTTTTTGTATTCCGTCGGCGTCACCCCAAACGTCGCCTTCGAGATTTCCGCCGTAAGAATCTCATAGTCATCGGGACGTTTCGCTCCACGCTTCTGCCATTCGTCGGTCAGCTCTTCACGAATCGCGATGCCACGCATCCGCTTCTCGATCCATTCGTCCGGATATCCTTTCAGTTTATAGAGCGTCCGGGTCCGTTTCGTCGCGAGTTCCGGATTTTCGATCTCCTGCACCCGCTCATAGCCGACCTTCGCCAGCCACCGTTTGAACGGCTCCGCCTTCGGCGACGGGATGGACTGAATGATACGGAATATACCCTCGGTATTCGCGCAATTCACCTTCTGCCGACCTCCCTCCGTTTCCAGCCAAAGGGGGGTGACAATTTGTCCCCACCCTTTGCTCAATTCCGCATCCCTAAGCCTCATTTTCTTGATATAGTCCGTTGAATTCAAAGAGTCCGTCAATGCGAATACGACATCGGAAACCGAAAACCACCACTCCCCATCATGAAGTGCCTTGCGTATCCCTTTCTTCTTGAATATCGCGATCTGCGTCGGCTGCATAGTATTCTCTTCACGTATGCGAACATTCGATGCGTTTATACTTCACTAATAACATCGAATCCTTTCAAACTTCCCACTACCGAGAGACAGATTACTTTTTTCGCGACGCCCTGTTCTTTCAACTTCCGTGCCGTCTCGTTGAAGGTAGCCCCGGACCCGACCGCGTCATCGATCAGGAGCACCGTACCGAACGCCCGCCGATCGGACACGAATATACCCGCTCGGGCATTCTGTATGCGATCTTGCAACGAAGACAACGTTTTCTGTGGCACTCGCACCGTTCCCACGATCTTCTCCAAACCGACTTCAGGCAGCGGACTCCGAACCGTTTTCCGCAACCCATCCATGAGCTGCACCGTCCGTTTCACCGTGGGCGGTATATATCCGATCGCTTCAATATGATGCTTCGAGATCACCCGCTCCACATATGGCCGGACCCGTTCCGCAAGTTCCCGTATCATCTTCTTGTCCTGGCTCTGCTTCGCGTAGAGAAGCAACTGCCCCAGCTTCGTTTTCCCGAAAATCTCCCACGCATAGAAATCAACGTAATAGACGGTGTCGACGACATCGTCATCACCGAACGTCTTCCGGAATTTCGTCGAACCGTCCAACAGGCCGCCCTTCCGCATGGCCGAGTATTTTTTCGACAGTGATACGTATTCCGTGGCTTTCTTCGTGACGTCGAACCGCCGGTCCCCGCACCATCGGACAAATGCGGGTATGCCTTCCAATCGCTCCCCTTGCGGTGTGACCAGGAAAAATTGTTCGTGGATGATCGACTTCGTCGTCGCATCGAAAAGAGGCGTATCCCGAACCGACTTGGCATGCTCCATATCGACGGGAACATACACTACCTTCGGTGCCGACCCGATCTTCATGATAAGCCCTTCTTCGACCAATGCCAACAGGTGCCGATGAATCATCGCCCGTTCGATATCCACCACATCGAGCAGGTCCGAAACCGTCACCTGCTTCCTCTGCCGTATGTAATCCAGTATTTTTTCCTTATTCGAAGCCATAATTCATACAATAGTATACACTATATAGTATACTGTATACTTTTCATTCGGTCAAACAGTTATTCCGACCATTCGAGCCATAAACCGCTTCTCGTGGCAAGCCCCGAGGCGCTCCCTCTGCAACGTCATCCCGGGCTTAACCCGGGACCCAGTCTCCGCTTCACATCGACCTATCCGCAGCAGAGTCGCGGAGCATTACCCTTATAGAGAATATATTATTTTTTGATATTTTTCTCAGGGTTAAACTTAAACATGGTTTTATCTTTCAAATCAGGCACTGGTACCCGATTGGGTTGTTTTCTTAAAGATATTTTACTCGACATATTCTTAAAAATGATATGTTGACTTCGACCGATCAAGCACAAATCCCTCCCCTCGAAGACTCGGTACTCCCT
>CAITOC010000076.1 GCA_903893925.1 Candidatus Moraniibacteriota bacterium | reverse complement strand
CCCTTTCGGGAAGGGGGAGCGAGGGGGATTTGTGACTGCGGATTGAGCATTTTTACTTTATAATAAATAAAACGTCGATTTTGTGCTTATCTTAGCACCAGAGAGGGAATCTCAGCCACCTAATCGGGAACCAGTGCCAACTTTTCAATAACGTTTGGGGACAATAGACAAACAAGCGCTGTATTCGGCTCGTATCTTTTATGCTTCCTATTCAATTTGTTTACAACCGTATCAACTAACGATCCGCAAAAGTGCTCAACTATCTCCAATTCTCGCACGCTCATTAAATTCCCCCCACTCTCAAAATCATTTTGTACTGTCCCTATAAGGGCGTCTGGTGGGTCTTGTTTCGTTTTTGTAAACCACCATTTTGTCCCAGTATCTTGCATCATTGCAAGAGCTGTAAGCGCAGCGACATACAATTCTTTGTTTCGCTTCATATCACGATGCGTCCACGCTGTTTGAAAATCAATTTTTCGCTCTTGCTGGAACTCTGTAATTCGTTTCCAAAAACCACTGTAACCCCAGCAAGGATTGTACCAAGTAATATCTACTGCTTTTAAATAATCAAGGTGTGGAGGAAAAGACATATGTATCGATATACTTAATCAGCATCCGAGGCTTTCCACAAAACATCAAACAGTTCCCTCATCATCCGGACGATGTAGATATGCTCAACGAGGACCGCGAGCGGGCGAATACGCATCGCTGTCGACGTGTATCGTGCAAATCCCGACAAGAAACGGATTCAACGGATTGTCGCGAAGCATGGCGAAGGCAGAAATGTCTTCACGCTGCGTGGCGGATGGCTGACCTACGAAAGCGTCTTACTGAAAGGTAATCTGCTCATCGAACAGATGACAAGTGCTCGGGCGCACATTGACAACCCATGAGACCGTGCAAAAAACATCATAAGTGAACAATGGCAACAAATAATAAACCGCGATAGACATCTAATGTCTACCGCGGTTTTTTGATCGTTCCTTCAGCTTCTTCACATATGCTTTGTGAATCTTTTTTAACAAAGAGAACGCTTCCCTCGCAAGAGCGGCATCCACTCCGTTTGTCGATTCCTCATTGCTGGTCGGCTTTGCGATTGCTTCCAATACGATACACCGTAAATGCCCTATCTCTGACATTTTTGGATGAATGTAAATTTCGATGAGTCTCTTTTCAATCGCTTTCAATTCGGATTTGACACTCTCTCTTGAGAAAATATTCATCTCAAAGAGCTTCCTGTATTCTTCGGAAAGGCTTAAAAATTTCCTCATTTCCGTCCCGGCATTCCACGTAGCCTCTCTAGCATTTATGGTCTTGATCACTTCTTCACGAAGCGATTCGGCACACCGCTCAAGATACCGATTGAGCGCCAAGATAAATTCTGCCTCGCCTTCTTCCTGTTTGCCGACGATCTGGTATGCTCGCCAAGAAAGATCGGAGAAAGAATACTGACTGAATCTGTTCGTTTTTTGCACGGTACGAAGAATGGCTTTCTTGGCCTCGTCTAGCCTTATCTTCGCCTCTTTTTCTTCATAGAAATCCGCCACCAGGGCCGCCCGGTATTCCCGAAACTGTCTGATGGCCATCGTATAGAGCTCCTGCTTTGTCATGGGTATTATGTTTGGATTGTTAAAGGAGGTTGTGACCTCAGATGATAGCAGTTCGAGGGAAAGCGTCAAGAAGAAGAGCGGGAAGGACCGAGCTTCGAATCCCATCCTCGCCCATACCGAAAAATACGAGACCCCGTTCTGGGGCCTCGTATTTCTTACTGCGGAGAGGACAGGATTCGAACCTGCGTAGAGTTGCCCCTAACGCGCTTTCCAAGCGCGCGCCTTCAACCACTCGGCCACCTCTCCGTATATTAACTGACAACTAACAACTGATAATGAACAGTTAACAGAAAACGGGAGTCCTTTCCCTTTTGCTTGGAATCCCATTTCTCCCTTTTCAACCCTTTTTGACCCATTTTACCCTTCTTTCCGGAAAGCTTATGCAGCTTAGGAAGCTTCCCCTCCCCAAGAATCAAGCCTACCGTATTTCCCGGATTCCGACAAGGCGCATCATGTCGCGCTCTCCCGGCACCCGTCCGAGGAAGACAACAGTCTGGTCACCGACAGACAGACTCCCATCCTCCTTGGCCTGATCGACCATTCGGTCGACGAAGGTATCCAGCTTCTGGTCTCCCTCAAACAGGTACGGTCGGACACCCCAAGCGAGTGCAAGGCGATCATAGGTCCGACGGTCGTTCGTCGCCGCAAGGATACCCGTATCCGGACGGAAGTGCGAAGCGAGTCTCGCCGTGAATCCACTGACGGAAAGGAGGAGAATCGCCTTGGCCTCGAAGCTTTTTGCGAGTTCGTACACGCTCCGGATGAGCGTCGCATATTCGGAATGGATGTTGAGATCCAGTGTGCCGTACACGTCGTCGAACGGCGATTCCTCGGTCTTGGTGATGATCTCGCGCATCATCGCGACGGTCTCGACGGGATACTTGCCCATGGCGGACTCTTCCGAAAGCATCACCGCATCCGCGTGATCGACGACCGCATTCGTGACGTCGCTCACCTCGGCACGCGTGGGGATGGGTTGTTCCGTCATGCTCTTCATCATCTGGGTCGCCACGATGACCGGTTTGACCGACATCAGACTCCTGCGAATGATGTCCTTTTGCAGAAGCGTCACCTCGGATTCCGGCATCTCGATACCGAGATCGCCACGTGCCACCATGATCGCGTCCGTGGCCTTGATGATCTCGTCGATATTCCTGATCGCCTCCTTGCGTTCGATCTTGGAGACAATCTCTGGCAACCGCATGCCTTCCGGCAATTCGGCTCGCATCGCCTCGCGGGCGCTTTCGATATCGGTAGCGGAACCGACGAAGGAAAGCCCGACGAAATCCACACCTTCCTTGAGTACGAATGAGAGGTCCTTGCGATCCTTATCGCAAAGGATGGGAAGATCAAGCTTTGAATCCGGCAAATTTATACCTTTTCGAGGCTTGATGAGGCCATCGGTCAATGCGGTCGCGAGCGCAAAATCTTGTTCCCGACCGGTGACGGACAGTCGGATCGTCCCATCCTCAATCAGTAGCAGGTGCCCTGGCTCGAGCGCGTCGGATATGCTGGCGATATCGAGAAGAATAGTCGGCGTGTCGGAAGCGGAAAGCGTATCCTTGCGCGAGATATCGCTCACCCGGACCGATTGCCCTTCCGTTATTCGTAATTCAGTATCATTGCCGATACGGATACGCGGTCCTTGCAAGTCGGCCAGGATACCGATCGGCTGTCCGAGTTCCAAAGAGACTTCCCGGACGCGGTTGATGATTTCACGATGCCAATCGTGTTTTCCATGGGAAAAATTAAGGCGGACGACGTTCATTCCGGCGTTGGCAAGCGCCCGAAGAACATCTTTTGATTCGGAAGCCGGACCGATAGTCGTCACAATCTTGGTGTTTTTCATACGATAGATGATAGTCCGTAGAGACGAGGCATGCCTCGTCTCTACCAGTATAGCCTTTGGATGCCAAATTGAAAAACGCCCGACGGATGTCGAGCGTCTTCCGAACCGGTCTATTGAATTAGTTCACGTATTTCTCCTTGACTTGGAAGAGGAAATACCAGCCGATGACCGCACTGATAATCCCACCAACGATATCAAAGGATATGAGTCTTCCCAAAAGACCAACGATTGTCGCATAGAAGACGAATGTCCATCCCTTCTTGGATCGCGCAAACAATCCCGGAACGGCGACGAGCTCGAGCACGAGCGAGACGAGCGCAAGGATGGTAACCAAGAAGTCGGTGATACCGTAATGAGAACCAAGAAAAGCGAATGGGGACAGAAGCGCCGTCAGACCGAGCGCGGCAAAAAGGAGCGGGAGACCCATGACCGCGAAGATAAGCGTGATATACGGAGAAATTTTGACGATCAGTTCCTTCCCGTCATTCGGAATCGTAAACGGCGCCTTCTTCACCAGGTACTCGTCGAGTACCGCTTCAAGCTGTGTGAGGAGTCCTTTGGCATCCGACGACACAAATTGTTTCTTCTCTTCGGTTTTCGGAGCTTCCTCTTTTGGAGCCTCCGTCTTTGGTGCTTCCACCGGTTCCATCTTCGTTTCGTCTGTCATATTCGTGATATTAGCCGATTATTCCTTCTATCTCAAAGATACTCCCATCCTCGATTTCACGCAAAATCTCGGCCGGTATTGGATTTCCGGCCGGACTCACCCCGGGATACCTCCAGGCACTGATGACTCTGACTCCTCCGCTGGACCCGTTCTCGATATTTTGACTTTCGACTTTCGACTTTACGGACTTTTTATTTTTTACTTGGACAAACATCACCCAGATCTCCTGACTCCACGTCTCCTTGTCGTCTTTGCGTCTCGTCGAGACCGGTTGCATCACCGCTATCGTATCCTTGGCGATACCCTCCTCACGTCGTTTCGGGTTCCGCATCACCGTTTTTACCCGCTGTACCGATAGCCCATACTGCTTCATCTTGTATTCGGCATGACGTGTAAAAACCACTCCCCCGGTCGAGGCTTTCCTTTTCTCCTGTCTCTCTCGCGCTATTTTCAGAAAGTCCTGGTAACTGGGCATAATACTGACTTACAACTCACAACGAACAACGGTGTTGTTTGAAGATTCAAAATCATTTATTGTCAGTCGTTAGTTGTTGGTTGTCAGTTCCTATGAGCGCCGCGATGCGTTCCTCTACCGGCGGATGGGTCATAAAGAGCTTCGCACCTTTGCCGTCCTTGAACGGATTGGCGATATAGAGGTGTGCGGTGGCACGATTTGCGGCCTCGAGCGGTTCCGTGTCGGCTGAGATCTTGCGGAGTGCGGAAGCGAGTCCTTCGGGATAGCGGGTCAGGAGTGCGCCGGACGCGTCGGCGACGAATTCCCGTTTGCGCGAGATGGCAAGCTGTATAAGAGAGGCGGCGATTGGGGCGAGTATCGAAAGCACGATCGCAAGAATGAAAAATATGAACTGAAGCTGTCCGCCACCGTTGTTGTCATCGCGATTCCGTCCGAACCAGAGCGAATTCCGAAACCAATCGGCCAAAAGGGCGATGAATCCGACAAGGACTACCACAACCGTCGAGATAAGCGTATCGCGATTGCCTATATGAGACAGCTCATGCGCCGCAACGCCCTCGATTTCGGGCTTTTCGAGACGCGCGAGCAATCCGGTCGTGAAGCAGATAACCCCGTGTTCCGGATCGCGTCCGGTCGCGAAGGCATTCATGGCCGTATCGTCGATGACATAGATCCGTGGCATCGGCAGTCCCGCGGTAATGGACAGATTCTCCACGATACGGAACAATTCCTTGTCATCCTCGAAATCGATCTGCCGGGCGTCGCTCATCGACAAGACGATGGTATCGCTCCACCAGTACGAACCGAAGCTCATGAGTACTGCAAACAACACCGCGAACGGCAGGATACCGGGTGACCGGAGCGCGGTTGCAAATACATAACCAACCCCGATCACGATCACAAGAAAAGACGTGAGGTAGACCCAGGTCAGACGGACATTGCGGTCATAACTGGTATAGATGGACGGCATACAGTTGAAACAGTGACAAAGCGGAGAGGAGGGTAGGTATCACCTCCCTCCTTCGTGTCCAAGAGTGGTCCGGGAGTACATTTAGAACGACACTTCGACCGGTTTCTTGGCGGCTTCTTCCTCGAGTTCGAAGAAGTCACGCTTCGTGAAACCAAGCGCCGGCGCGGCGAGATTGGTCGGGAATGACTCTATCTGGGTATTGAAATCACGGACATTCGCATTGAAGAACCGGCGGGCCGATTGGATTTTGTTTTCCGTATCGGACAACTCTTTCTGGAGTTCGAGGAAACCCTGGTTTGCCTTGAGGTCAGGATAGTTCTCTGCGACGGCAAACAGGCTTTTGAGCGTCCCCGAGAGCGCATTCTCCGCCTCAACCCGGGCATCCGGGGTTCCGGCCGACATCGCACGGGTCCGCGCTTCGGTCACTTTCTCGAAGACACCGCTCTCGTGCGCGGCATAGCCCTTCACCGTATTCACGAGGTTCGGGATAAGGTCATACCGGCGTTTGAGCTGCACGTCGATATCGCTCCAGGATTCGTCGGTCCGGTTTCGAAGCGTGATAAGGCGGTTGTAGGTGAGTACCCCCCACAAGGCCAGTGCAAGGAGAACGATGAGAATGATGATGATCATATGGTTCGAGATTTAACGACTTACGCCTTCAGTATATCGGAATGAGAGGTGGGACGCAAACGACAAAGGCCGTATTTATAAGGCGAAATGAAGGACTCTTTTCTCAGTAACGAGCCCGGAAATTACGTGCTGGGCCTCGAATAAGGCATCCTTCTCCAAATATCGGAAAAAGGGCTATAATGGAACCGGTGTAAATTGAACCGGTATTATATGAAAAAAAAGAGAATACCCCTCCGATCAGCATTCCGGAAAGCAAAAAAAATCCTTTTTGAAGCCGTCGAAGCGATCGAGACCACCCCGCTCACGCTTGGCGGATTCGCGATCGCATTTTTTGCGATTATCGTCGTCCGACTCCTGATCGAAAACGGCACGGTCCTATTTTTATCAGGATCTCTTTCCTACGTCGTCTACGAGTTCTCACACACCTTCCTTTTTTTTCTTCTCTCCTTCCTTTTTTTTCTCCCGGTCATCCGACTCGCCGGCGCCACTTCCTGGCAACGTGCGACGAATCTCCTCCTCGTCGGATTCCTGATCATCTGGACGCCACCCGTCATCGACAAAGTCATCTTCGGCGACCAGGCCTTCTGGAGTTTCTATCAGTTCGACGGCCTCCGGGAACTTCTTTCGGATTTTTTCCACTTCTTCGGCGGTTCCCCGAGCATGGGTATCACCTACGGCGTCCGCATCGAAGTCGCCATCGCGAGTGTCGGCCTCGGCTTCTACTCGTTTTTCCGTTTGCGTAAACCATTAAGAGCGGTAGGTATAGCATTCCTCTCTTATATCGTCTTCTTCGTCCTCGGCACCTTTCCTTCATACATCGCCATCGCTGCACTTTCATCACACAAAGGACTCTTTGGCGTGACAGCCGCGGATATCGCGGGATTCATGCTCTCCCCGAAAAAATTCTTCGGGGCCGATATCGGCGACCTACGCATGTCGCTCGGATACCGGATGAGTCTCGTCTATGCCCTCTTATCCGTTTTTTCCGTCGGGATATTTCTCTACCGTTCGTCACGAAAAATCTTTTTCGCCCTCCTCCGAAACGTGCGTTGGCCGCAAATCTTCTGGCACGGAGGACTTCTCTTTCTCGGTGGTGGCTTCGCTATAATGTACGCCGGTGCCGATCCGGACTTCAGCTTGTTCGAGGTCCTTTCCGTCATTGTCATGATTACCGCAGTCGAGAGCGCCTGGCTCGCCTCGGTCATCGGCAATGACCTGGCCGACCGACGTATCGACGCTTTGACAAATCCGGCCCGTCCGCTTCCAAAACAAACGGTTTCCGAATCCCTCTACCGGCAGATCGGACTGCTATTCTTCACGACATCGATCCTGCTGTCAGCAATCGTAAACACCAAAGCGACGCTGTTTCTCCTCGCCTATCAGGCGCTCGCCTGGATCTATTCCATGCCACCACTGCGACTGAAACGCATCCCTATCATCGCAACCCTACTCTCGGCGGGTGCTGGTATATCGGTATTGCTCGCGGGATATACCGTACTTTCTCCCGTTTCGACAATCACACCAATTCCTTTCCCTCTGCTCGCATTTCTTTTCGTCTGCTATGCGATAACACTTCCATTGAAGGACTTCAAAGATATCGAAGGCGATCGAAAAGATGGAGTCCTCACCATTCCCGTCATCTTTGGAGAAGAGGTGGCTCGGACTATGATCGGCATCGCTTTGTTTTCCTGCTACATCGCGAGTCCGGTCATCTTGCACGAAGTAGGCTTAATCGTCCCTTCCCTTCTCTTCGGAAGCCTCGCATTCCTCTCTGTCCGACGTGACGGACGCACGGGAAGTCGCTGGGGATCATTTCGCATGCTTCCGACTTGGAACATGTTTTTTGCCTTCCTCTACGGCATCCTCATTGCGATCATACTGCTGAAATAAATGCCTTGATTCGTTTCGGTTCATCTTAGTATCTATCTCAAATCTCAACGCACATACAAACCATTCAAAACTCGTCAGGTTACGACAGTAGCCTTCTCTCATTTTTCATGGTTTTTCACCCAGAGGGTGACCAACCTCTGGTTGGCGCTCAAACGAAATTTTCGAATTTGCAGCACGACATGAGATTTGAGAGAGGTACTTAGGAAACGATTTCACGTTTTTCTATCCGTCCGGCAAGCGCGATCCAGTCCTCGACGGAAAGTTCCTGCGCGCGGATACGGGAATCCAGGCCTTGATCGATCAACATCGCCTCGATTTCCTTGCGAGGGATACGGAAGCTTGATGAGAGATTGTTCGCGAGTGTCTTGCGTCGTGCGATAAAGCCAGCCTTAGCCACCTTAAAGAGTTCCTGGTCGCTTTTTTCCGAAAATACACGATGCGGAATGAGTCGGATCACGGCACTATCCACTTTCGGCTCCGGCTCAAATGCGGATCGTGGCACAAACAGCTCCTTGGTCACCGTTGCGGAGTGTTGTGCCATAAGAGACAACAGACTCATCCCTCCGGGTGATGCAGACAGACGGTCGGCCACTTCCTCTTGCACCATGAGCACGATTCGCTCCGGGCGCATCGGGAGCGATAAGAGCAAGCGGATAATGGGTGCGGTGATGTAGTACGGGATATTGGCCACCACCTTGTATTCCCCGTCCTCGAAGCCCGCTTCACGCAAGCGGGTCTCCAGATCGATCGTCAGGACGCTTCCTTCCAGAAGTGTGAGATTTTGGAAATCCCGAAACGTCTCTTCAAGACGGGCAATGAGAAAATGGTCAAGCTCTACGGCGATGACCTGACCGGCATGTTTCAAAAGATGTGCGGTCAATGTACCGGTCCCCGGACCGATTTCAAGGACTTTGTCCTTCATTTTGAGGCTGGCGATTTCCAAAATCCTCTCGATGATGGTCTCATCATGGAGAAAATTCTGTCCCAACGATTTTTTTGCTTTCACGTGTTCCATGTCCGTAGTATACAGTATTTCAAACCTTCAAAGAACGAGATCGAAATTTTTTTTCTAAAAGGAGCCTCTCTTTTTTCGTTTTTCACTAATTCAATACCGGTTCCACCTTCACGCCGATTACACCAGCACCAATGGAAGCGATTTGTTCGAACGCGACTCGATCAAGGTCGATAATACGGCCCTTTCCATACGGACCTCGGTCGTTTATGACGACGATGACCGATTTTCCGTTATCCGAGTTCGTCACCCGAGCGTAACTGCCAAGAGGAAGTGAGAGACTCGCAGCGGCAAGCTTTCCAGTATAGGAATACCAGGTACCCATCCCCTGGACCGCCTTCCCCACTTTGACGAACGTTCCCTGTACAATCACTTCTGGGATCGGGTCCTTTGTCACCTCACTCCCGAGAAGCTTTCGCGCCACTTCCTTTCCATCATGATAGCTGACACGATAGTGATAGGTGCGGACACCATTCTCACCTTTTTGTCGCGTGATCTTCTTCCTCCAACTCATAGTGTCGTCCTCCGTCGTTTTCGTCGTAAATGCGATGGACTTATCCGCCGATTCCTCACGAATCTCGACACGTATCACCGTAACCTTACTGGAACGCGGGAGGAGCTCTGGGAGGTCTGGTGTCACTAAATCGTCATCCTTGACGGTTATTCCGGCTTCGACAAAGACTCCTTCCACCGTTCGTGCTGTCGTTTGGATCGTCCGTGTCCCACCGTCCGCCGTAACTAAAACGGACTTCATTCGGAAGACCGAGACATTCATCCCCGCGGAAAGCGGTACATCCCGACTCGGGAATACCTCGTCATCGGCGGAAATATCCAGTCCGGCCGTATCGAGCAGTTCACCAACTGAAACTGCGTTCGAATTTTGAAACGGCATTGGCAAGCCATCTACCGTCACCGTCACCGACTTCGACCGCGACGCATCATATATTCGTGATTCTTTCCGAAAAAAAACAAGTCCAAGGCCAATAATAGCCCCCACAAGAACCATCAAAAAAAGCGCTTTCCCCCATCGTATCCTCATGCGTATTGAATTTCATTCCGAGTAGGAATCCTGAAGTATACCACAAAAAAAGAGGGTGTGTCGTATCCTAATGACTCTTCTTTCCTGATATATTGCTTTATAATCGACAAAAATGGCATTACTCGCTCCGAAACCGGAACTGCAATGCTTCCGCGACATGTCCCATCGCGATCTGGTCAGATCCAGAAAGGTCAGCAATGGTTCGGGCAACCTTGAGGATCCGATGGTAGCTCCTCGCTGAAAGTTTCAACTCCGAAACAGCCTTACGAAGCACCGCCTTCGATTCTGCATCCAGCACGCAGTATTCCCGGATCATCTCGGGCCCCATCTCACTGTTGGTGCGTATTCCACAACCTTCAAATCGACGTGTCTGTATTGCACGAGCCAACTCCACCCTCGCTTGGATATCCACACTTGATTCGCCACGATTGGTATCCTCAAGTTTTTCGATCTTCTGTCGCGGGACCGTGACCTGAAGGTCGATCCGATCAAGGATAGGGCCGGATATCTTCTCCCGATAGCGAATGACGTGGAACGGCGAGCACGAACACATCCGCTCCGGATCACCCGCATATCCGCACGGACACGGGTTCATCGCTGCAACCAGCGTGAACCGCGCTGGAAAAACGCTCGTTCCTTTGATTCGTGAGACAGAAACAAATCCATCCTCGAGTGGCTGACGAAGATTTTCCAAGACCGATTTCGGGAATTCGGCGAACTCGTCGAGAAACAACACGCCCCGATGTGCCAGACTCACCTCACCCGGCTTCGGTATGCTTCCTCCTCCGACCAATGCGACAGCGGAAGCGCTGTGATGTGGAGACCGGAACGGACGACTCCTGACCAGTGCTTTTTCGGACGACAGCTTCCCGGCAACAGAAAAGATTTTCGTTACCTCGAGACTCTCCGGGAGCGACAGCACCGGCAAGATGGACGGCAACGCGCGCGCAAGCAGGGTTTTTCCCGATCCCGGCGGACCGACGAGGATCGTATTGTGGCCGCCGGACGCGGCGATTTCGAGCGCCCGTTTCGCATGTTCCTGCCCTCGGACTTCGAACATATCGATTCCGTGTGGATCGACCGGGTCACTTGAAAACGGATTCGGGACGAATGCGCCGATTGCCTCCCGTCCAAGGAGATGTGCGACGAGTGAGAATAGATTTTTCACCGGATAGACCGTAATACCCGGAATAAGAGCTGCCTCCGAAGCGTTCTCCTCCGGGACATAGACTTCCGGAAGTCCGGCATCGCGTGCGAGTATGGCCGCAGAGATAACGCCGTTTACGCGTCGTACCGCCCCATCGAGTGCCAGTTCGCCAAGAAAGAGCTTTCCCGTCGGATCGAAATCGAGTTGACCTGTCGCCTTCAGATACCCAAGAGCGATGGGGAGATCGTACACCGGACCCTGCTTCGGCAGGTCTGCCGGCGCGAGATTAACGGTAATACGACCGTTCTGATGTGGCGGTTTGAACCCGCTGTTCTTGATGGCGGAACTGACCCGCTCACGACTTTCCTTTATCGACGTATCCGGCAATCCGACCAAAGTAAATACATGCAGTCCCTGATTGAGGACATCCACTTCCGCTTCGATAAGTACCCCGTCGAGCCCAACCGTCGCCACCGAAAAGATTCGTGCAGGCATAACGATTATGTCACTATCCTTCCACTATATCACACGATATTCATACTTTCTCTCTCACGATAGCATATACCACCGCCAGACTACCAAAAGTCAACATCACATCGGCCGGATTCAATGCCGGAAACCACGGCACGACCACATAGTCACGGACACACCCGAACAACATCCTATCAAAGATATTGCCGATGCCTCCGGCTAGTATCAGGAGGAGACCGATGCGCATAAACTCGGTATGCGCACGGTTCAATAAAACGATGATTACGATCACGAGAACGACAGACGATACGGTCAAAAAATGACCGGCTATCTCCACTCCCCACGGACCGCTTGGATTGCAGATTGCGCCGACACGATCTGCAAAGCCAACCCTCACCGACATATCACCCAAAAACAAAGCCGCGATCAAAAGAATGTCGCGGCCCCATGTACCATCTGTATTCCGAAAGAAGTTCATCATCCCTCCTTTTTCAGACAGACCATACACTCCTTCGCGGAAGGATATGCGTGAAGACGTCCTTGCTCGATATCAGCCCCGCAAGTAACACAGGTTCCGTAGGTGCCATCATCCAGACGGGCAAGTGCTCCGGAAACTTCGGTCAGCTGTCCTTCGAGATTCTCCTCCAATGCGAGATTGTCCGCATACTGTTCGACTTCGGTCGCATTGTCATCCCGATCAGTACCGATTTCCTCGAACCGAGCCTGGTATTCTCCTGGGATATCTGTCTTATCCGCAAAACGGGAAAGTTCGTTTTCCAACCGACTCTTCTCAGCAAGGAGGGATATTTTCAATCCTTCACGGGATTCGTTGCTCAGTGTCATACGATTTGAGATTATATGGACCTACTCGTATTGTACGACGAAGGGTATCGGAAGTAAAGGCTGTCGAGAGCGCTAAACCGCAAGACGCATTACAGGAATATGCTTTTGAAATGGCGGATTTCCGCTTTTTTGGCCGTCGCACGATAGATGATCAGGATCGCGTCGAACCGATACGATACTGACTCGAGATGCTTCTCGCGAAGATATCCTTGGGCGATCCGCGCCAGGCGACTCAGTTTCGTGCGGGTGATACCCTCTTCCGGCAACGGCTCGGGCATACCCGCCTTGGCAGTCCGTGCCTTTACCTCGACGAATACGAGTTCCTCACCGTCACGTGCGACGATATCGATTTCGCCGAGCGCCCGTCCTCGATCATTACGATAGTTTCGATCGAGTATCCGATATCCGATCGATCGCAGAAATACGACCGCCTCGTCCTCACCGCGGTTCCCCACTTCGTTTTTCAGATGAAATCGACGAGTAAACCGGATCATATCACGAACCGTAAAAATATACCGGGATAACGATGATTCTCTTTCCTTCAGTATAGGCAAAATATGGCGTTCAAGCAATAAAAAAACGCCCTATCAAGGCATCATGTATCCCGTTACCGCCCGGCATCCTATCGATCGCCATCGAAGGATTGTTGGTGCCGGGCGCTCAGGCCCGAGGTCGCAATAAAATAATATTAGACTGGGAAGAGCGCCCGACTGCATGTCCCAACATGTGGCGAGACTATTACACATCTCGGGTGAGGTAGATGTCTCGTAGTCATTTTCTGCCGCATGTAGTTTGTGAACATACATACCATTTTTGTCGCTTGTCTGACTTTGCACGACTTCTTTTCACCGTTCTCTGGCGTATAGCCTTTTATTGAAAGAACAATTTTTCTCTTTTTGTTTTTGTATAAACGTGCCGATTATATTATTTTTCGGCGGTGTTTATGTTTGTTTTGGTCCCCGGGTCAGATCCGAGGCGGCGAAGGTCGAGTTTACCTTCACGCTTGAACAGTGAAAGAGGTCTTAGTCACGATCACGAGGAGTTCGTGGCTGAAACTTCTTTCTCCGTTCCCCTTTTCCGTTTTCGACGAACTTACAGATACATTATAGCAATTTTTTCGGGTCGGGTCAATCATCTTTCTTCTTTCCCTTCTATAAGGCATTCGTCTTCACTCGCATCATGACGAAATATTTCGAGAATACTGTTTCAAAAATAAAACGATACACTTTATATTCGCCCTATCAAGGGATGAAACGATCGTTTTATTTTTCTAATGACGAATCCTGATGCGTGTGAATCAGTTCTCATGAGAACTGATTCTGAACGAGATTATTTACTCCCATTTTGAGATTGTTCACGTACGATCTGTCCGAGTACGGAGTGAAACGAATCCATACTCGTCCCGATGATCCACTGTGTGCCAGAGAAGCCATTGTCGAAAGACAGTTTCGATGCGAGATCGATATTCGTATATCGTGTCGCGAGTGAACCAAAGACACCATCATGAAATGTCGCCGAGACAGGAACCGTCTGGCCCTTGGCATACAGAAGTTGGCCGAACATCGAAGGGAGCGATGGCTCATTTTTTGCCACTATCGGTTTGAGTGCGCCGGAATCCTTCACGTCGAGAACGATTGCCCTCTTGACGACGCCCGTATCGAGACTGAAATACAGGGAAAAGTTCTCGTTGATATCGGACAGCATGTCCGCAGGTAGTTTCAGCCCGAGCAGATACGCGAATCTCGAAAAGGCAACGGGGTTGTTGTTGATATCACGCACGAGGAATTTTACGGGAACCGTCGGCGCCATCGTTCGAATTTTCGAATCCGTATCTCCAAGAATTGTCACGATACCAGCAGGATTCGAAGACAAAGACTCAATGTCTATCTGGAAATAGTTTGGGTTCGTCACCGAAAAAACCTGCCCTGTGTCATTCGGAACGGATGTCACGTCAGGAAGATTTGTCGGATTTGTTGCGACATCAGGAAGCGTCGGGGTCGTTTGAGTGACGTCTTGAGCCGGCTGATTCGCGTTCCCAAAGAAAAAGAGGTACGACCCGACGGACACGACTGCCAGAAACAAAACGGACACGACTGCGACGATAAGACGGTTTGCCGTTGTCATTGGTACCTTCTTCGATGTGGACTTCGGAATCGCCGGCGCTGGAACATCATTCGGCACGATACGTGGAGTTTTGAGAGGTTCTGCATCCTTCGCCGCCCCTTCATCCCCTCCGAGGAAAGGATTCCCTACCAACGCTTTGTCAGATGACTCCATCGGTTTCTGAGTCGCCTTTCGAGCGGACGGTTTTCCGGTGAGTTCATCGATATCGTCTTGCATGACACGGACGTCCTGGAGTTCTTCTGCCGGAACCCGCTCTTCATGCTTCTTCTTGAAAATCGAATTGAGATTTCCCATACGTGCTCGCTGTATATGTTTCCCGATGCAATCAGTATACCACAATCAGCCATGAAAAAAAGTGGCCTTAGTCCGGCCACTTCGTTTCATCCGTCATAGAAAGTACTATTCCTCCGTCGGCTGCCCTTCGGTCTCGAGCCGATGTACCGCTGCCTTGTGTGAAAGGTTGATACGACCCTGACTGTCGATTTCCTTGACGATGACCGGGATGACATCACCGACCTTGACGACGTCCTCCACCTTCTCCACGCGATAATCCGCGAGTTCCGAGATATGGATGAGTCCTTCCTGGTTCGGCAACACCTCGGCAAACGCGCCGAAGTTCATCAGCCTGGTAATACGACCCTGGAACAGTTCGCCAGCCTTCACCTCGCGAGTCAGGTTTTCGATCCATTCGATAGCCGCCTTGGCCCCCGTCGCATCGGTCGAAGTGATAAATATCGATCCGTCATCCTCGATATCGATTGAGACGCCAGTCTCGTCGATAATCTTGTTGATCACCTTTCCACCGGGACCGATGACATCGCGGATCTTGTCCGGATTGATATGGAGCGTGATGATACGCGGTGCATGCTTTGACATTTCCTTTCTCGGCTCCGCGATCGTCTCGAGCATCTTCCCGAGGATGAACAGACGGCTTTCACGCGCCTGTACCAGAGCTACGGCAAGTGTTTCCGGAGAAAGGCCATCGATTTTAACATCCATCTGCATCGCCGTGATACCGTCGGCGGTACCGGCGACTTTGAAGTCCATATCACCGAAATGATCCTCGAGTCCCTGGATATCTGAGAGGACACGGTATTCACCGTTTCCTTCGATAATACCCATCGCGATACCCGCGACCGGCTTGCGGATCGGCACACCGGCGTCCATCAGAGAGAGCGTGGATCCGCATGTTGATGCCATAGACGAGGAACCGTTGGAGGCGAGCACTTCGGAAACGAGGAGCATCGTGTACGGGAACTCCTCGTACGGCGGGAGTACCGGCAAAAGCGCCTTCTCAGCGAGTGCACCGTGCCCGATCTCGCGCCGACCCGGACCGCGCATCGGTTTCACTTCGCCCACCGAATACGGCGGGAAATTGTAAAAGTGCATGTAGCGCTTCTTCATATCGACTTCCATGGTGTCGACGATCATCTGGTCGCCAGGAGCTCCGAGAGTCGTCACGGTCAGAGCCTGCGTCTCACCACGAGTGAAAAGTCCGGTCCCGTGCGTGCGAGGGAGCACACCGACTTGCGACGTGATCGGGCGGATCTCGTCGAGTTTGCGTCCGTCAGGACGCATATTTTCCTTCAGGATCTTCTCATGCAGGATTTCGTCGGACAGTTCATCCATAACCAAGGAGGCGACTTCACCAAGACCTGCGGCCGTCTCGGGATACTTTTCTGAAACAAACGCCTTCATCTTCTTTTCGATGTCCGAGAAAGCCGCCTCCTTCTCTTCTTTCTTCACGAGCGAAAAGAGCGCTTCGGCCAATCCGGCCTCACGCAAGAACGCCTTCAACGTTTCGTCGAATCCTTCCGGTCCGGCAAGGATAATCGCTTCCGACTTCGGTCTGCCGATCTCCGAGCAGATGCTTTCGATGAACAAAGCGATCTTCTGGATGTTTGCGAATCCGAATTCGAAGGCTTTTGCCATTTCAGCCTCGGAAATCTCGTTGGCTCCGGCCTCGATCATATTGATCTTGTCCTTGGTGCCGGAAATCATCAAATCGAGCGTATTCGTCTCATTCTCCCGTTCCTCGGTCGTCGGGTTCAAGATGAAGTCACCCCCGGCGATCCGACCAACACGCACCGCACCAACCGGTCCGTTCCACGGGATATCCGAGATCGCAAGCGCGGCAGATGCGGCGATGATAGCCACGAGATCCGGATCATTCTCCCCGTCGAACGAGAGCACGGTCGTGATAACCTGTATTTCGCTCCGCATACGACCGTCGAACAGCGGTCGGACTGTCCGATCCACGGCACGGCCAGAAAGCACCGCCGTATCCGACGGGCGCCCTTCGCGCTTGATAAAGCGCGATCCCTTGATTTTTCCCGCGGCATAATACCGCTCTTCGTAATCCACCATCAGCGGGAAATACCCGCGCGACTGCCCGGCGTGTTTGGACATGACCGCCGTCCCCAATACAACCGTCTCACCGTAAGCGACCGTCACGGCGCCGTTCGCCTGACCAGCCAGGAGTCCGGTCGAAATGCGCAACTCGCGACCGCCCAGATCGAGCGACCAGCTTTTTGCATTCTGCATAGCTTTGGGCCACCGTAAAACGCATGGGCTCAAAGCGCAAAAATAAGAGAAGAAGCCGTTTCTTTCCTCGTTTTTGAGATTTGAGCGAATCGCGCGCTCCCGGAAGCGATATCAATGATTACCTTCCTCCCTACTGTACGGATAATACGAGGAAAAGTCAATAATCGCACGCTTCTGTTTAGTTAAAAAATACCCGTCTTTCGCATTAAAGCTACTTGACGGGTTCATGGCTACGCCTCATGACAAAGGGTGTCGAGCGCCTTTTTCAGCTGCAAAACGTTTCGATTGACGTACTCTTGAGCCTGCAGGGATACGATATCATAGGCATTCATCATTTCCATTGCGGGACTCCCTTTCCCCCAGCCTCCTTTTTTGTCGCATTGCCGATTTTTCCAGAAAAATACAGTCTTTGTGAAGAGACCGTTGATTCCCCCGAGATAAATACTGTGAGCAGAGACGGATTCATCGCGTCTCGTCCGATTCATTCCGTAGTCTGTACCTTTTGCGTCATCGAAGATGCTCAGCAATTGTTTCAAAGTTTGTACTTGGATGTCAGGCTGAGCTGCAAGAAGGGCAGAGTCATGCGCCCGTATGAGGACGCTGTTTATTTTCTCTTCGCTCCAAGGCGCAAGAACGATGAAATATTTCACGATTCCATCGAGCGACTGAAGAGACGTAACGAGATCAATATCTTTTCGTAATTGAGAGAGTTGGGGCTTCAGTTCAGCCAATACTCGCTTGTAGTCGCGAGAAGCGATCAACGATTGAATCATCTTTATCATGTGATATCCTGTTTTATTAAAGAGCTGACTCCTTTATTTTGACTTGGTATGATATCATTTCTTTCACTGATTGTCAATACCTAAAATAAAAATGCGCCCACCATTCGATGGGGCGCGTTTTCTTTTTTGAACAGACTTCACGGATAATGCTCTGATAATCAATGTTCCGATGAAATACGATACTGCCCGATAGCGAGATTAAAAAAGCCATCCGCCCGACTTTTCAATTCTTGGTTTGCCGCCCCGATGAAAGCGATCACTTCAACCCGACAGCAATAATCCGAGGAGATATACGTGTCAAGCAAAAAACCGCCACATGGCGGTTTGCCTATATTAGAAAGGGTTTAACGACTACCTCCCTCCGAGCAGAAATTTCTTCCGGTCTAATGAAAGATTCAGAAATTCGTCCGCGGTCTCGACAAGCTTCGAGCTCGCCGATTCGGAAAATCCTACCACCTCAACCCGGCACCCGAAGGTCCCCTGAAGGTATTCCACGAGCGGGATATAATCCCCGTCACCGGAGGCAAGGATGATCACGTCGAGCTTCGGCGCCATCTTGATCGCATCGACCGTGATGCCGACATCCCAGTCACCCTTCTTGGCCCCGTCCGGAAAGATTTGCAACTCTTTCGTCTTCACATCATATCCATACGTCCCGATCGTCTCGAAGAATTTTTCCTCAGTCGCCTCGGCCGTCGTAATCCCGTATGCGATGGCGCGGATAAGCTTGCGATCACCGACCGCTTCGGAAAGGACATTTTTGAAATTGACTTTCTTCTTGTAAACGACTCGCGCGCTGTGGTACAGATTCGAAACATCCACAAGCACGCCGACTCGCTGTTCCAATAGTTTTGCCATATACGTATTCAAATATCAATATCCAAATTCCAATCACCTTCTGCCATCCCGACCGAATTCGCGAGACACATCGTTCGCGAACGACTGCGTCGAGTGGACCACGTGACGCAGGAATCTGCTTACCGATATTCTCCATCACCCTGACATATTCAGGAAAGTGCGATTGGAATGAAAACGAAAAGTAGGTTCTGTCCCCACTATACGCCCGTGCCGTTAAAAAAAGAAGGACCACCCGAAGGGCGGTCACACACGCTACAAACCGAGCGTCTTCTTGAGTCCCTTCGCCGATTTCTCGTCCGTCTTCTCGAGATATGCGAAGAGTTTCTTCCGCTTTGCGACCATCTTGAGAAGCCCTCGGCGGGAATGGAAATCCTGCTTGTTCTTCTTGAGATGAGCGGTCAGCCGCTTGATCTTCTCAGTGAACATCGCGATCTGATATTCCGGCGAACCGGTATCCGTCCCATGACGTTTGACCTCTTTGGTCACCTTCTCCTTCTGCGCATGCGTAAGCGCCATACTCGTACGTAAGCCATACCGTCGTGCCGTAGCGAAACCGCCACGAAGCGCATTCGCGCCTCCACCCGCACCACTGTACGCTTCACCCTATGAATTAACATGGTAAACGATACCATGCTTCCGAAAAGACCGCAAGCCCTAGGTCAGGGTCTCCTCATGAATAACGTCAGAATGTGCCAAAAGGAGAAGGTACTTATTGAAATCGACACTCTTTTCTACCCGATCTATCGCCCCAAGCTCCAGAAGAGACGCTTTCTCTGTCGATGAAAAATCCGGCATAAGCTTGACGATTTCGGCGATTTTTTCGCATGTATTCAGGGCAGTGTCATGACATTTCGCCTGTTCCGATCGCCACTTTTCAAGCCGATCTCCCTCCAATTCCGGCGTCTCCTTGTTCATATCCTCCCGAAAGAGAATCAGGCAGTCCGCGTAATGCTCAGCCTCCGCGAACAGTGTCGTCTTCAGAAGAACTGCTCTTGTACGCTCCTCATCGGTCACCTCAGCCGAGCTCATATGGGTAAAAAATGCATTCAGCGCATCGGAATATCGCTTAAGCATTTCAAGTTGTTCCGGCTTGACCGCGTCTACAATCCTTTTCAAACTACCGTATTTCAGTTGTCGTTCGTCCGAAGACAACACAAAGAGACCGCTTCCGAGTGCCCTGTCCGCTTCCATGAACGTCGAGATCATTTCACTCATATTTGCTTCTTTTTCAGATATCACCCCTTCAGTATAAACATTCCATCTGAAATGGAAAGGTCTTTTGATGAACATAAAACCGCTTCGATCATAATGGACCGGATCGTCTTCGGGTCATAGTCGAGATCGTGGTCTTCCTTCAGCTTCTCAGAAGCGAAGGTCGGACCGAAATCAGTATAGGTGCTGTGAAGGAGTGTGAGGATAGTCGCTTTCCGTTTCTCGGGAATCTTCCGATTGCTTCTCTTGCCACGGTTCAGATGGACCAATCCGGGCAATCCACTTTTTCGGAACCGTTTCTCCAACCGTCTGAGGTGGCGGGCGGTGATGGAAAGCGTCACCGACGCTTCCTTCTGGGAGATTGACTTGTTAATGACTTTTTGAAGAACTTCGGCGTATCTCGCTTCATTTTGACATGATGATATGCGCGTCCATGAAGATTGGATTATACGGGTGAATCACCCCTACATCCTACCCTGGAAAGCGGACATTTCTATTTCCCGCTAAGTATCTTTCTCAAATCTCATGTCGAACTGAAATCCGTACATTTCGTTTGAGCGCCAACCAGAGGTTGGTCACCCTCTGGGTGAAAAACACTGAAAATCGTCAAGAGCTACTGACTAACCCGAGGAGGTTTGAAGGGTTTGTCCGCCCGCGACGATCACTTGGCGAGACGGTCGGGGCAGCCGAAATGTACGGATTTCAGACGACAAACCGTATTTTTCGGCTTATTATCGTGGTGAGATTTGAGAGAGATACTAAGGGGACATTTCTATTTCCCATTGACAATTTCCTTGTTACACTCACCCGTCAACGAGGTATACACGAAAAAACCCGCCTTTCGGCGGGCTTTCTTTGTCTCAACGATTCCCCGTTTCCGGTTGTCCGTTGTTAGTTGTAAGTTGAGCTTACAGCATCGTGAACGCGCCGACCTTATCGCCCGCTTGCGGCTTCATGACCCGGACGCCCTGAGTCACGCGTGAGAGAAGCGGTACGGACTTGAACGGGATGCGGATGATGGTCCCCTTCTCCGAGGTGAGAATGAGGTCGTCCTCGATATTGGCCATCGAAGTGATCGCCGCGCCGACGAGTTTGCCCGTCTTGTCGGTGACCCGCATAGTCTTGATACCGGATCCACCTCGCTTTTGAACTTTGTAGTGCTTCAAATCGGACCGCTTGCCGAGGCCGTTCTGTGACAGGATGAGGAGTTCGAGACCCTTCTCCCCCTTGTTGACGACATCCATCGCCACCACCTCATCGCCTTCACCGAGGCGAATACCGCGCACTCCCGCTGCCGAACGACCCATGGCTCGCACATCGGATTCTTTGAAGCGGATCGCTTGGCCGTCCTGAGTCGTCAGGATGATGTCGTCCTCGCCGTCGGTCGGTCGGACCCAACTCAAAAGGTCGCCCTTCTCGAGGTTGATCGCGATGAGTCCCGATCGGCGCACGTTCTCGAATTCTTCGATCTTGGTCTTCTTGACCGTACCGCTCCGTGTCGCCATAAAGAGGAACTTCGTATCATCACCTTGTTTGCGTGCGACGAGCTCGGTAATTTTCTCTTCCGGGCTGATCTGTATGAAATTCACGATCGCCGCTCCCTTCGCCGTCCGCGACGATTCGGGGATCTCGTATGCCTTGAGCTGAAACACCTTGCCGGTATTCGTGAAGAACAAGAGATCGGCATGCGTCTCAAGCGAAAGCACGAGAGCGATCTTATCCTCTTCCTTGGTCACCGCACCGATGACGCCCTTGCCACCGCGCTTCTGCACGCGATAGGCATCCGGATTCATGCGCTTGATGTACCCGTCCTCGGAAAGCGTGATGATCGCGTCCTCGTTCGGGATCAGGTCTTCCTGTTTGAACTCGCCGATCCCGTTTCGGACGATCCTCGTCTTGCGTGCGTCCCCGTACTTCTCGCGTAGTTCCGAAAGTTCGGTCTTCACCACCCCGAGCATCTTCTCACGGCTCGAAAGCAGATCCTCAAGCGTGGCGATAAGCTTCATCTTCTCATCGAGCTCGTCCTCGATCTTCTGGCGCTCGAGTCCGGAAAGCGTCTGCAGGCGCATTTCGAGAATCGCGGTCGTCTGCCGGTCGGAAAGGCGGAAGTTCTTCATGAGGTTCTGGAACGCTTCTTCCTTGGTCTTGGATTTCTTGATGGTCGCGATGATCTCGTCGATATGGTCAAGTGCCTTCTTGAGGCCTTCGAGGATATGCGCCCGATCCTTCGCCTTCGCGAGCTCATACTCGGCACGACGCTTCACGACCGTCTGTCGATGCGTGATGTAGTGCTCAAGAATCGACTTGAGAGAAAGAATCTGCGGATCGATACCGTCCACAAGCGCCAGCATGTTCACGTTGAAATTTTTCTGCAGATCGGTCAACGTATAGAGTTGGTTCAGGACTTTCTGCGGATAGGCGTCCTTCTTGAGCTCGACGACGACACGGACGCCGTCCTTGTCACTTTCGTCACGCAGGTCACGGATGCCGAGGATTCGTCCCTCCTTCACGAGATCGGCAAGCTTCTCGATCAGCGTAGCCTTGTTCGTCTGATACGTCATCTCGGTGACGACGATCTGGAACATTCCAGCTTTCGTTTCGACGATCTCGGCCTTTGCACGCGTCGCGATCTTTCCACGACCGGTCGCGTATGCCTCACGGATATCCGATGAACCGTATGCGAAGCCGCCGGTCGGGAAATCGGGCCCCTTGATGAACTGCATGAGATCATCGATAGTCGCCTCCGGATGGTCGATGAGGTGGCAAATGCCGTCGGAGAGTTCCTCGAGATTGTGTGGTGGGATGTTCGTCGCCATACCGACCGCGATGCCGACCGTTCCGTTCAAGAGGAGCTGCGGGAGTTTCGCCGGAAGTACCGTCGGTTCCATGTGGACGCCGTCGAAGTTCGGGACGAAATCAACCGTATCCTTCTCGATATCGAGAAGCATCTCTTCGGCGATCGGAGCGAGTTTCGCCTCGGTATAGCGGTACGCTGCCGGACTGTCGCCGTCCATCGAACCGAAGTTTCCCTGGCCCCACACGAGCGGGTACCGGAGTGAAAAATCCTGAGCCATGCGGACCATGGTGTCGTAGACGGCCGTATCGCCGTGCGGATGCCATTTTCCAAGCACCTCTCCGACAACCGTCGCCGACTTGCGAAACTTCGCCGTCGAACGCAGACCCGTCGACCACATCGAATAGAGAATCCGGCGATGTACCGGCTTCATTCCGTCGCGAACATCCGGCAACGCACGCGAGACGATGACACTCATCGCATAGTCAAGATACGACTGCCTCACCTCGTCGGTAATCTGTCGTTCCTCGATGCGACCGTGTATATCGATATCGTTTTGCTCCTGAGCCATACGGTATAATCGCTTAAATAGAAGGGCGTCTGTTTACTGTCCGCTCACCGGAACCGATCCGGCCAGACCTTCCTGGGAAAGGGATTGTGCTCCGTCGACCATCTGTTTGATCGATTGACCATTCTTTTGCAAATCGGCGGTGGCCGGTGGGATGGCATCCCGTATCGGACGGATCTCGTCTTGAGACGGGACACGGAAGCTGTCACGCAGCGTCACCACCCAGAAAGAAAAGAGGAGCAACATAATGAACGCCACCAATCCCCACACGTATCTGAGTCTCACGTGTTCCGGCTGTCTCCGCACTTCTTCAATCTTCCGCTCCAGAAACGACGGCATAGGCTTATGACTTCTGAAGAAAGACGATTTCCATATTTTTTCCGTCGAGATCCTTCTTCTTGAAATTGAGTTTCGGAAGCTCTTCTCCGACCTTGCAGCTCGTCTCATGGATGAATTCCTCCTGCGAGGCCGCATCGATCGTTACCCCGGCCATCCGATAGTGCATCGGGATAGCGATCTTCGGCTCGATGGCATGGATCAGCTCATCGACTTTTTTCACCGAAGCGGTATCGTTGCCACCGATCGGCACGAAGAGGATATCGATATCACCGATCTTCCCGACCGTCGCACTGTCGAGCTCATGCCCGATAGCCCCGAGAAACGCGATGCGTATCTCTTCGGAATCGAATACGTATATCGTATTCTGTCCACGGTTTATTCCGCCTTCAGTATCACGGAAACTCGGAAACCCGAGAATGCCGACGCCGTCTGCGGCATATTCACCCGGAGTGTGCACGATAACCGGATCATCCTTGAGACCCGAGAGTATTTCATCGGAGGGGTCGGCATGCGAGAGCATGACGATATCCGCGTGCCCGAATGGGGAACGTATGCCGGTATTTTTTTCCGGGAGATCGGTCCAAATAACGACATCCTCGGTCGCACGACCACCGGGCTTCGTCGTTATTTTGAAGCAATAATCCCCGTAATACTGTATATTCATGGCGGTCGGTCAAAAAAGAAAAAACCTTCCGGTCACAAGACAGTCTAGCATGGAAATAAGCCACTTGCCAAGTGGCCAACAAACTTGGAAAAGAGCGTCGGCTTGCCAAAAAAAAAGAAATGATGTATTCTTTCTCGTACGTTTCCCGGGCAGACCCGCGGAATTTTCGAAGGGGCGCCTTAATCGATAAATGGGACCATGCGCCTTGTCCCACAACCTGACAAATATGACAAAAATAGCTTCAGAGAAGGATCTTTCGACCCTTTTGACGGAAGACTCCCTGCATATTCCCGCAGTCGGCGATGTCGTTATCGGCACCGTCATCAGTGTCGCATCCAATAATGCGTTGGTCGACCTCGGTCCGCTCGGTACCGGCGTCGTCTTGGGAAAGGAAATGAAGAGCGGTCTCGGTGGCAATGCCAAACTCCACGTCGGGGAAGAAGTAAGCGCGACATTGACCAGCTTCGAGAACGAGGACGGCGACATCGAAATCTCCATCCGCGAAGCTTCCTATGAGAAGTCATGGGAAGACCTCCAGGGAAAGCTCGAGAACAAGATCGTTGTCGATACCAAGGTACTCGATGCGAACAAGGGCGGTCTCATGGTCGAACTCAACGGTATCATGGGCTTTCTCCCAGTTTCTCAACTCGCCAACGAACACTATCCACGCGTCGAAGACGGCGACAAGAACAAGATCCTCGAGCTTCTCAAGGCGCTCATGGGAGTAACGATCAATGTCCGCATCCTCGATATCGACCGCGAAAACGAGAAGCTTATCGTCAGCGAAAAGGCAGCCCAAAGCGAGCGCGATCGAGAACTTATCAACCGTCTCAGGGCCGGCGATGAGATCGAGGGCGAGGTTTCCGGCGTGGTAGACTTCGGTGCCTTCGTCAAATTCGACGCCCCGATCGATAAGGACGGAAAGAAAGCGAGTCAAAAGCTCGAAGGACTCGTCCATATTTCCGAACTTGCCTGGCAACTTATCGACGATCCACGCGAGATCATAAAGACCGGCGACCGGGTCAAGGCGAAGATCATCGGGATTGAGGATACGCGCATCTCACTTTCCATGAAAGCGCTCAAAGACGACCCATGGTCAAAAGTGTCCGAACGATATGAGGTGAATCAGACCGTTTCCGGAAAAGTCGACAAAATCAACCATTTCGGAGCGTTCGTCTACTTGGACAAGGACATCCACGGGCTCGCACATGTCTCGGAATTCCACGATGTCTACCCTGGAAAGAAGATGGAAGACATCTTCCAAGTCGGTGAGACCTACGACTGGAAGATCCTCTCCATCGAACCGAAGGCTCACCGCATGGGGCTCCTCTCCATCAAGGACGGAGGGAAGAAAAAGAAGGCTTCCGAAGAGAAGGAAGAGAAGTAGCCCTTCGAAAGTCCCGCCGTGCGCGGGGCTTTTCTTATCAACAACAACAGAAACGTTATGAATGAACGAAGCCTCTTTATCATTTCCGGACCATCCGGTGCAGGAGAAGATTCCATTATCGATGCCCTTTCCAAAAGACTGCCTCTTGAAAGAGTAATCACGACGACGACCAGAAAGCCTCGGCAGGGAGAAATCCCAGGAAAATCGTATTATTTCATTTCCAGCGACACATTTAATACGATGGTCGCTTCCGATTCGTTCGCGGAATGGGCCGAGGAATACAATGGGAATTTCTACGGCGTCACTCACGAAGAACTCGGCCGCGTCTCGACTTCCGACAGCATCGGTATCTGGAAGATCGAATGGAAAGGTGTGCTGTCAGCAAAACGCCTGTTCCCGGGAATCATAGCGATGCTCATATCGGCCCCGCTCGAAAGTATCCATGATCGCCTGCTCAAACGAGGAGATCTCTCAGAGGAGCAGATACGGGAGCGGGCGGCATATACCGTGGAATGGATGAATCATACAGATATCTATGACTACATCATCGAAAACCGTGACGGCGAGCTCGAAAAAGCCGTCAATCAAGCGGAAATCATCATCAAAGAACATGCAGGACTCTCATGAAGAGACTCCTTCATTCTTCCCAGCATCATCATCCGGCCGGGCATTTATCAAACGAGTCCGTAATAATGACGTCGAAAACGGTCTCCTGGAAAGAGGAACTGCGGTTCTAGTCGCCGTCTCCGGAGGATCAGACAGTACCGCTTTGCTTCACGTATTTCTTTCCCTACGCGTAAAACTCGATCTCCGACTCGGTGTAGTCCATGTGAACTATCGTATCCGGGGAACTGAGGCGGATGCTGACGAAGCGCTTGTTCGTAACTATTGTGAACGTTTTAGCATCCCTTTTTTCACGTTTCATCCGAAAAATGCGACGGGAAAGAATGAGGAGTCACTGCGCGATATCCGCTACCGTTTTTTTGAAACGATTCGGAAGCGGGAACATTTCGACACGATCGCGATCGCCCATACGGAAGACGATCAGGCAGAGACGGTACTCATCAGACTCCTTCGCGGAACAGGTCCCGTCGGGCTTGTGGCGATGAAACCGAGAAATGGATCACTTATTCGTCCATTCCTTTCCGTTCCGAAACAGGACATCCTTGACTTCCTCTCGACTGAAAAAATTCCTTTCCAAGAAGACTCGACCAACGCCGACACCTCCATTCTGCGAAACAGGATCCGTCACGAGCTTATGCCCCTCCTCGAACGAGAGTACCGACCGGGCATCAGAACCACGCTTGCCAGGACGGCACGGGTATTTCATGACCTATCATCACCCTCGGAAAACCTTTCCGAAGCTCTTTCGATTCAGATTCATAAGGACGGCATCTCATTTTCCAGAAAGACATATCTTCTCCTTCCGGATTCAATGCGAGCGCATGAATTGCGTCGATTGTATATCATCGTTACGAGAACCAAAAAATTTCCCAACGAATCATTCGTCAGAGAAGCGGAACGCCTTATCCGAAGCACAAAAGGAAAGGTGAGGACATACGAATCTCTACGGTTGAAAATCGAGGTAAGAGGTGATAGAATAGCCATGATACGGCCCTAGAAGGACCCCTAACACTATAGCTCGCTCTTATGGACAAACTCATGAAAAATATCGTCACGATCGTCATTATCTTCTTCGTCATTTCCGGCATCCTTATCCTTTCCCAGGAAAGTGCTCCGAAGCCGGAAGACATAACACTCTCCTCACTCGTTTCACAGATCAATGACGGACAGGTGAAAACCATCGATGTCTCCACGAATGATCTCTCCGTCATTCTCTCGGACGGAAAGAAGGAAAATACCCAAAAAGAAGCAGAGACTTCCCTTACCGAGACCCTGAAAAACTACGGCGTCGACACGGGGAAACTCGATGCGGTCTCCATAAACATAAAGAAAGAGTCCGACACGTCATTCTGGTTCACGACCATCCTCCCGTTTCTCCTCCCATTTCTCCTCGTCGGCGGATTTGTCTGGTTCATGATGAAACAGGCTCAACGTGGTAATTCACAGGCGATGAACTTCGGCCTTTCTCGGGCCCGGATTCTCGATCCTAAGAACAAGAATAGGCGCGTTACGTTCGCCGATGTCGCTGGGTCCAAGGAAGCGAAAGAGGAGTTGAGTGAGATTGTCGAATTCCTCAAGCATCCAAAAAAATTCCTCGCCATGGGAGCCAAGATTCCGAAAGGAGTGCTGTTATTAGGCTCCCCGGGAACCGGCAAGACGCTTATTGCCAAGGCGGTTGCGGGAGAAGCGGGCGTCCCCTTCTTCAATATTTCCGGTTCCGAGTTCGTCGAGATGTTCGTCGGTGTCGGCGCAAGTCGTGTCCGAGACCTCTTCAAACAGGCAAAGAAGAGTGCTCCGGCGATCGTTTTCATCGATGAGATCGATGCGGTCGGCCGTCACCGGGGAGCGGGACTCGGCGGCGGACACGACGAACGCGAACAGACCCTGAACCAGATATTGGTCGAAATGGACGGCTTCGAGACGGAAACGAATGTCATCGTCATCGCCGCGACGAACCGACCGGATGTTCTCGACCCGGCATTGCTCCGTCCCGGTCGATTCGACCGGCGCGTTACGATGGATCTCCCCGATATAAACGACCGGGAGGCTATTCTCGAGATTCATCTCAAAGGCAAGCCCCTTACGAAGGAAGTGAACGTCCGTCGACTCGCCGAACGGACTCCCGGATTCTCCGGAGCAGACCTCGCCAACCTCGTCAATGAGGCGGCAATTCTTGCGACCCGCCGTTCGAGAAAATCGATCGGGATGGATGAACTCGCTGAGTCGATTGAAAAGGTCATCCTTGGACCGGAACGGCGAAGCCGCGTCATCAACCAGAAAGAGAAGGAGATCATCGCCTATCACGAAGCCGGTCATGCGCTTGTGGCGGCCAGTCTCCCGAACGCCAATCCTGTTCAGAAGATCTCCATCATTTCTCGCGGGAGTGCGGGAGGGTACACGCTCTCCGTTCCGACTGAGGATAAAAGCATCCACTCTTCAGCCTATTTTCAGGACGAGCTCTCGGTCCTGCTCGGCGGATACTCGGCAGAGCGGCTGACATTCAACGATACGACCACAGGTCCCTCAAACGATCTCGAACGAGCAACGGCCCTGGCCCGCAGCATGGTCACACGGTATGGCATGAGCCGCCTTGGCGCACGTACTTTCGGACACAAGGAAGAGCTTGTCTTCCTTGGAAAGGATCTTCACGAGGAGCGGAACTATTCGGACGAGACGGCGAAGATGATCGACACGGAGGTAGCAAAATTCGTCGAGGATGCGCTTTTCCGCTCGACCACGATACTTACCGAGAAGAAATCACTGCTCAAATCCCTTGCGGACGCACTCCTCGAATGGGAAACCCTTGAGAAAGACGAGTTCGATGCCATCGTCGCCGGAAAACCGCTCTTACCGAGGGAACGATCGGAAAAAAGACGTGAGAAATCAGTTGATGTCGAAAAGGGTTCGACCGAGACGAGGGTGAACGAATAAGATAATCGTCCTCGTTACGAATCTCGAGGTATGAGTTTTAGGGAAAGGCTAGAGAGCCATGATTGTCACGATATGTCTGGAATGATTCATAACGAACCGCCAGAAGACCGCTTCGGCATCTATGCCGGATACTATCTCGATGCCATAAAACGGATTCCGACGAATACATCGGCGCTCTTTTTTGCAACGATTGCGACTCTTGCCGGCACAGCGATTCCGGTACTTTTTCAGGGATATTCCCCGTCATCGACGCACGTCGATGATTTCAATACCCTCGTTTCTTCCCATCCGCTTATCGTTTTAGCATTCTTACTTTCACTCCTCTGCTCCGTTTTTGTAACGGGAGCGCTGATACTTTCTCTCTCAGGGGAAACATTCCGGGTCGCGGTAAGGCGATCTTTCTCGGTCTTTTTACGGTCAATCGGCATCGAGGCGACCTATTTTTTTGCAATCATTCTTACATTTTTTCTTCTTCTTTCTCCTAGTCTTTTCATATCGGAACGTTCGGATTCCCTTTCACAATTACTCTTCCTCTTTGGCTTTCTTATTTACATTCCGATTCTCATCATATTCACTTTCACAAAATTATACGCTCCTTTTTATATCCTCCTCTCCCGAACCGATATCCGATCGTCCGTCAGACTCGGATATGCCTTCTTCCTTGATTCCTATCGCGAGAGTATCCGCTTCGGGTTCATGTATATTTCTTTTTCTCTCTGCTTTTTTCTAATCGCACAGTCGATCCGCTACGCCTTTTCTTTTCTCCCTCTTGAGTCGATCGGAATGCTGGCAACGATATCTATCGTCATCTCACTCTTCCTTCAAACGGTGTTTCTTCTTATCAGTAAGGCGGTCTGGCTTTCTTTCTTTCTTCATATGAACACCAGGAAGGAGCCGCTCAAGAAACTCGGGGCTTCACAAGAAGAAGAAAAGGTGATACAAAGGGAAGTACCGGAAATCGGATAAGATTTTCTGAGGGATTGCTTGGTGTGCCTGAATCATGTGTCCATTCCATGGTTTCAGCTATCGCAAAAGAAGAAGTGCGGCATTTTCGGGAATTCGTGGGCGGCTAGCTCAGTTGGTTAGAGCGCCACATTGACATTGTGGAGGTCACAAGTTCGAATCTTGTGTCGCCCACGAATTTCCGAAGCTACCAAAAACAGAGATTCAATCGACATCCGTTCTTCTCGGTGATATAGATGCTTTTCTCACGACATCAAAAAGACGACTCAAAGTCGTCTTTTTGATTATCTGGACCTTCCTCTATTATTTCAGGATGGGAATAGCAGCTCCTGAACTGGCCGCATTCAGATTTGTCGTCGTCTGTTGCTTCACTTCCGAAGTATACTTCGCGCCGGTCCCAAGAGCACTGTTCACGGTAGTGATCTGTCCCATGATCTGATTATCGACACTTGTTATTTGACGCTGAATAGAGGATTGGATACTCCCCACGCCCTGTTGGACAAGATTCGTCACCAACTTGTTCGTAAGCGAAGAAATGACACCTCCCACAAGCTCCGCAGGATTATTTGCCGCAGCAATCACCTTGTTCCCGATATCTTGTGCGTTGGCAACCATCTGCCCGATGGTCGCTCCCGGCAGGATAACGTTCCCATTGTTATCCTTGACCCCTTTATAACCAGCTGAGGATGCCGCTTGTATCTGAGCGGCTTTCTGTTCCTGTTCCCGTACGGCCAGCTGATACCCTTTTGCCTGGAGCGTATACCCGAACGGATCGCTGCCGGACTCATACATCGCCGAAAACACCCGCATATCCCCGTTGCCAAGCGACGTCTCGGGGTCGGAACTCACTTCACTCAAAGTGGAGGTCGTCGCCGTGGACGAAGACGTCGTCGAGAGTTGCTTTCTCGTACGCGTTTCAAGATAAGTCTCATAGCTCGACTGCCCAGACGCCGATACATATCCCGACGCAGCTGATCGGCTTCTCAAAGTAGTCGAATAGAAATTGTCCAT
>CAITOC010000075.1 GCA_903893925.1 Candidatus Moraniibacteriota bacterium | reverse complement strand
TCCTTCCAATTCCTGACCTTGTACGATTTCTTCTTCCCACCCTTCTCTTTCCCTTCTTTTGCTTGTTTTGGCATAGCGTTTTATGTTGCTTTTGCCTTTATTGTAGCAGAAAAGGGGAAAGTTGGGAGGGGGAATTATTCAACAATGCCACTTAAACATGCTCTTCGGAGCGGGAGGCTTGGTATGGAAAAAGCACTTCAATTCATCGGGTTTGTCGCGCTGATGTTTGGTGCGATCTCTCTTATTATTAAATTTGGAGAAGTCGTTTACAACGCGACCTCCAGATTATTACTCTGGGAGAACTACCGCTGGTACCGCCGCAGGAAAGGCGGTGCGTGGGAACACTGGCAGATGCAATCGCATCTTGGGTGGACTCTTTGGACCAGACCGTCCGACTGGCCCAAGGAATGGGTCGAGATCGGCCGGCCTGCACTCGCTGAGGACAGGGAAGACGGCGGGGTCATAGAGTCGGAAAACTGGTGAGTAAAGGGCCCCCGAGGAGCTGCCCCTGGTCAAAGCTCCTCATGAAATTCGCCAGCAGATGAAAAGTTTGGTTTCTTCTCCTTCTGCTGGCACAGTTTTTCGAGTCCTTGGACCATTCGAGGATTCGAAGTGACTGCAAAAAAATCAGTAGCAAGTAGATAGTAGACGGCAGACAGCAGTAAGAAGTCAGTAGACCGTCTTTCGGCCCTGTCCCTTGCTACCCACTACCTACTACTCACTCCTACCCCAGTTTCCCTTCCCCGTCCTGCGGACGAGCCGATCCGTGATACATACGACCCTGTACAGGTCATTCGCGGATCCACTCTTCGTGATGTCGCCGTTTCTGAAAGATCTCTCTCCTTTCAGTGACACTTCGACTCACCTCCGCTTGTCCGCAGAACGAGGGATGGAACCGAAAGATTCTTGCCTCCGCGGGAATGACAGAAAAAATACGAGGCATATGCCTCGTTTTTTTGTACCCGAGTACCCGATATTTCGCCGGTTATTTGTTGTGAGTTGTAAGTTGTCAGTTTTCCCACGAAATCCTTCTTTCCGTCTCCGATACCGCCTCGAGCGATACCGTCACGACGTTTTCTGGAAGTATACTTTCGACGCGTTCGGGCCACTCGATAAGGACCAATCCTTCCGGATCGGTTATCCATTCCTCGAAGCCAAGTCGAGACAATTCGTCGGGGTCATTGATACGGTACGCGTCGATATGATAGATACGACGGATGCCCTGCGCTGATGGGGTAGCGAGATCGTATCGGTGCATGATGACGAAAGTCGGGCTCGGGAACGGCCCGATCGCGCCGAGCGATGCTAAAATACCGGCCGAGAATGCTGTTTTCCCTGCGCCAAGATCGCCACGAAGCGCGACGACGCTTTCGGAAGGAATACCCGCCACAAAAGCTTCGGCGATTTTCCGCGTTGCTTCTTCCGACTGCGAGATGGTTTCCATACCGACTTTCATTAGGCTGTTTTCCGAAGCATACTCCAAACGGTCTATCCTGTCATTACCTCACCAAACGAAGGAGTTATGTATCCTCCCTCGCCCCCTCTAACAGCATTCTCATCTCTTTGGCTTTTGACTTTATGGCTTTTGACTTTATGGTCTCTCACATTTGACATACCCTCTTTTCCCTGCTATTTTACCCCTTCACAGGCGTTTTCCGATGCAGGGAGCAACGGCTCCGGAAATTCTGCGAACCAACCGTTCCGATCCTTCTCAGATTTTTGCGCCTATGTCCCTCTCCCCGATCGAACAGTTTTCCGAACTCATACGAAAAAGCGTCCATCCGCTTATCTTGCTTCCGGCGCATCCGTCCAAAGATGCGGTCGCATCGGCACTCGCACTCGAACGGTTTATCTCGAGACTCGGCAAATCCGTGACCATCGCCGGAGACAGTCTTTCCGCTCATATTCACGAGCTTGGGTTTCTCGGAATGCCGACGGAGCCGCTCGACTCGCTTTCCGGAACACGTGAATTCGTACTGTCATTCAATACGGAACGGAACCGCATCCTCGGCGCCCGGAGCGAGCAGGTCGGAGACGAGTTCCGCATCCACATCACCCCGGAACGCGGGACGATCGACCCGCGAGACTTTTCTTTCATCCCGGCACGGCTCCAATACGATGTCGCCTTCGTGATCGGCGCCACGGACAAGGAGGCACTCGGGACACTTTATGCCGAAAATCCGGATATCTTTTATGAGATTCCGATCGTGAATGTCGATACGTCCGCCGGCAATGAGCGGTTCGGACAGGTCAACCTTATCGATATGACGGCTTCCTCGATCGCCGAGATCTTGTTCGAAATACTCCTGTCGACCGACAAGACCAACTTCGACGAAGTAGTCGCCGAAGGGCTCCTCACCGGCATCATCGCCGCGACCGAGAGCTTCCAACGAAAGAACACGACTCCGAAAGCCCTGCAGTCCGCTTCCCGTCTCATCGAGCTCGGGGCTGATCGGGAGAAAATAGTCCTCACGCTCTACAAGACACAGCCATTCGGCGTCCTCAGGCTCTGGGGCCGGTTCATGTCGGCACTCAGATGGGACGAAGAGCTCCGTCTCGCATACGCGACACTCTCACTCGACGATTTCATCCAAAGCCGGACCAGACCCGAAGACCTGCCTGAGATCCTCGACAAAGTACGAGCCAACTTTTCTTCCGGGTCACTGTTCGCCGCAATCTATCCCGAGACACCGATTACGGCCACAGTCATCATACGAGCCACCGAAGCGAGTATCGCCACTTCGCTCGCGACCCGTATCCCGAGTGCCTTACTGCGAGGAGACTTGCTCTCATTCATAGTTCCCTTTCCGGCCGGACCTGACGCAGAAGCTGGATTGCTGGACATCATCCGACGGGCCTTTTCCGAAAATGCGCCCATCGCTTGACGATTCCGGCATCCTCCAGGTATCCTTTCCGTATGAAGCATGGCTTTCCATGCTTTTTTCGTTCCTTACCATCCCTCGAAACCCTCTCAACCCCTTGCCCTATGAACCACGTTTCTTCAGATCGGAAAGCATGTGCCAGATGCGTCAGTTTCAGTCATGAACTCTGCAAACTTCTGAGTCATCTCGGCCTCAAAGGTGGTCAAAAGCATCTTTTCCCAAAAACCATCGGTGTAGCTCTGTCGGAACCCGACACGCGTATACACTATCACTCGTTCATCCCGATTATGAAGGAAAAGCGTTTGTGGATCGTCGTCATCGGGAAAGAAGGGCAGATCAGAAGCAAGGACTCCAGAACCGAAATCATATGGCTCGATCAGCATCATGTAGCGTTCATGCCGGCCCCATGTCCATATTCCAGTTTCTTCATAGAGGAGGGTCCGGCGTATAAAAAAGAAAAGCCGTTTTCCAGAATTTCCAGGTCGGTTCCTTCCAAGCTCCTGGTGGAAAAAATAACGGCTAGTCTCAAAAACGGAACTGCACCGCTGATGCTTTCGTTCACAGGGAAAAATTCTTCCTGCCGACTCGATCATCTATCCGGATCGGATCCGGCACGAAAGGACATCATCGAGCGTTCATTCCCGAACCTAAAAGAACTGTGCCCGAAAGAAGTGGTCCGACAAGTCGTCGACACGGCGATATTCGCGTTCTGAAATCGGTTGATTCCACTGTAAAAAGACTTTGCGTTCGCACGATATTCCGCTTTCATCCCTTTTCGGGTACAATGGTACCTGAAAGACGGATGGAGCGGATTTTTTCATGCGCTCCCCACTCAACACGAACACTATGGTCCACGTCGTCCAAAATTCATCACAGGACTGGAAGGATGAGAAAGCGAAGAAAACCGCGACTGTCCTTCGCCAACTCGAGGGCGGCTCAAAAGAACAGGAAGCGTCCCGATATGCCAACTCGCTCGGCCTTCCCTATCTCGACCTCAACATCTTCCCCGCAGACCCGGGAGAAGTGACGGTCATTTCGGAAGAGGATTCACGGAAGTTTCGTATCGCTTTTTTTGATAAGACCAAGAAGGTCGTCCGCGTCGCATTCGCAGATCCCGAAGATGTTGAGGCGACGGGGTTCGTCGAGAAGCTCGCCGAAGCGCACGACTGGACGATCGAACCGTACGTCGTTTCCATGCAGTCGCTCGAGAAGGTCTGGAACACCTACAAAAAGACTCCTTTTCTCCAAAGCCTGGACCTGCTCAAGGTCTCGCTCTCCGGTGAGGATCTCCGGCGGTTCGAGGAGAATTTCAGCGAGCTCCTCAAGCTGCGACGATCTTCAACCGTCTCCATATCCCAGACGATCGAAGTCATCCTCGCCGGGGCGAACAAACTCCGTGCAAGCGACATCCATATCGAACCGGAAGTCGACGCCGTACGTCTCCGATACCGTATCGACGGTGTCTTACAAGATATCGGGGAAATTTCCAACGATATTTACCGTCTTACTCTTTCCCGGGTGAAGATGCTCGCGAAGATGAAAATCAATGTCCGCGACCGTTCCCAAGATGGTCACTTCGGCATCGAAATCGACGGTAAGAAGGTCGATCTCCGTGTAAATATCATCCCAGGAAGCCATGGGGAAAGTATCAACCTTCGCATCCTGAATGCCGACAGTGTCCTTCTCGACATCGGCACGCTCGGCCTCGAAGGCGAGACGCTCGAGAAGGTCCTTCATGCCATACGTAAGCCGCATGGGATGATTCTCAATACGGGACCGACCGGCTCCGGAAAAACAACCACGCTCTACACGCTCCTCCATTCCATCAACAAGCCCGAGGTGAAAATAATCACCATCGAGGATCCGATCGAGTACCAGCTTCCAGGTATCGTCCAGACCGAAGTCTCGAAAGACAAGTCCTATACATTCGCTGCCGCACTCCGGGCCATCGTCCGGCAGGATCCGGACGTGATCCTTGTCGGTGAGATCCGCGACGAGGAAACGGCGGATATTTCCGTAAATGCGGCGCTTACCGGACACCTCCTCCTTTCGACCCTCCATACCAATAGCGCGCCGGGTGCGATAGGAAGACTTATAGAACTCGGCGTCAAGCCGTCAATCATCGCTTCCGCCACGGATATCATCATCGGACAACGACTCGTCCGGACACTCTGCACCGAGTGCCGGGAAGCATACGAGCCGGCCGAGGAGACGATCGATTCCATCCGACAAGTCCTCTCCGTCATCTCGCCGAAAGCAAAGGTTGAAATCCCACACGAAATCAAGGTGCTTTGGAAGCCGGTCGGCTGCCCAAAGTGCAATCTGACCGGATATCATGGACGGATCAGTATCCTCGAAGCCTTCACGATCACAAAGCCGATCGAGGAACTCATCTTGAACATGGGGACGGAACGGGAGATCATGCGTGCGGCGATCGAAGACGGTATGGTGACCATGCTCCAAGACGGGATCGTCAAGGCGATCCGCGGTACGACCACGCTCGAAGAGGTATGGCGCTCGACCGGGCAGAAAGACACTATGCAGGAAATCTACGAAGAGCTCATGCCGAGCCTCTTGTCCAAGGCGTCGGTCATATCGGCAACAGCGCTCGCGGATGTGAAGGAGAACCTCATTTCCTTCGATGCGTTCCAGAAATACGCGTCCGGGCTCAGGGATAGCGATCTCATTCGAGCCATTTTTGCGGCAGCACTCATACTTCATGCCGGGGACGTCCATCTGGAGCCGGCCGACGATGTCGTTTCCGTCCGTTTCCGAGTCGACGGCATCTTGCAAACCGTCCTGTCTATCCCCAAAAACATCTACCCGGCCATACTCGGCGAGATCAAACTCTGGAGCGGACTCAAATCCGGAGAGCGCTCCGGCGTCGTCGACGGACGGTTTTCCCTCTCCATAGAGGAGCCGTTTGATGATATCAAGCCGGGGAAAACGGACGTCCGTCTCTCAATCATCCTCGGCGGCTACGGTGAAACGGCCGTGATGCGCATCCTCGGAGGATCATCCGTCAAACTCTCGCTCGATTCACTCGAATTTCGGAAAGAAAACCTCGACCGGATCGAGATTGCTCTACGGAAACCGAACGGAATGGTGGTGAATGTCGGCCCGACCGGCTCCGGAAAAACAACGACACTCTATAGTATCCTCTCCAGACTCAATACGCCTGAGGTGAAGATTATCACCGTCGAAGATCCGATCGAATACCAATTGCCCGGCATACTCCAGACCCAGGTAAACGAAGCGGAGGGCTATTCGTTCGCTGGTGCGCTCCGAGCCCTCCTCAGGCAGAACCCGGATATCCTCATGCTCGGCGAAATCCGCGACGAAGAGACGGCTGTCATTTCGATCCAGGCCGCCGTCACCGGACACCTCGTCCTCTCGACGGTTCACGCCAACAGCGCCGCGGGAGCCGTTTCCCGTATCCTCGGCATGGGCGTCTCCGCTGATGATCTTGCGAACGCCATAAACTGCTTCATCTCGCAGCGTCTTGTCCGAAAACTCTGCCCTCATTGTCGAAAAGAAGATCATGCGAGCAAAGAAGAATCAGCGATGATTGAAAAAATTCTCCAGAAGGCCCCTACGGGAACGATAAAAAAGGACTTGCAAAAGGATAGGATCTACCGCGCGGTCGGGTGTCCGCAGTGCAACAGTGTCGGCTTTTCCGGTCAGATCGTCTTGTCGGAAGTCCTGCTTAATGATAGCGAGATCGAGGGACTCATCACGGGAAACGCGCTTGCATCGGAAATCAATGCGACCGCAATCAAGAACGGCATGATCCCGTTGTCGGTAGACGGCGTACTCGCCGCACTCGAAGGGAGGACGACGCTCGACGAGATTCGCCGTGTCACGGACGAATAATCGGGGGCGACTCCATACAAAAAGCTCCGTCATACAACGGAGCTTTTCTTTTATTCACTGCACTTCACGCATCGACAGCCATACGGACGGATGAACTCATCGACGTACTCACGCCCGTAATCGTAGCAGAGTTCCTCGCCCGGACGTATACGTCGACGGGCGACGATGAAGATTCGCCCGCGCCGATTCAACGCCTCACAATTCGGTCGGCAGGAATGGTTCGCGTACCGGGCGATATTCCACCGCGGACTCCCATCTATGTCCCATTTCCCATTCACCCGGAAAAGATATCGGTTCAAACGGCCAGGTTCAGAGGTTGCGCTTTTTCTATGGCCTATATATTCCACCACCGTTTCCCCTTTTCGGAAATCACGAGACGCAAATAAACCGAGGCCGGCGGATGATCGACGAGCCACGACACCTTCGCTTCCTCCACAAGCAGGCTTCTGTATCCGATGATTCGTTCGTATTCGTTCTTTCATGACGGTTTCAATGATAGCTACCATGCGTGTCCCAATAAACTAAAATCGGAAAATTTAATACTTTATATAAGCCATATATTTACATAATTTTCCAGAATTTCAATTGAAATCGTGCGGAAAATATCCCTAAAATTATGGCTATACAGAAGCAAGAATCAACTATTTGATAAAAGTTAACGGGACACTAGTGAATAGCTACCCATTTTGCACTGGCGGAAAAGAAAACCCCGCCTCTTGCGAGGAACAGGGCCTTCCATCTCCGAAGAATCATTCAGCTGCAGGCAATCCGAGACGTCAAGGACGTCTCGGGAAGGGACAGTGTCGAGGAGGAGCGCAGCCGAAACCACCCAACCCATATCTGGACATCTCGCGCTTGCCGTTTCCCACATGCCCTATGGAGAACGGTAAGCGCGAGGGTAAGCCCCCGGTCTTGAGGATAAAAGATAGTAATCCCCAATTCGCCTGCAGGTGAAAGAGCCCTCGGAAATGTCGTCCGTTTTCTCAACGCGACCTTCAATCCTAGCATAGGTTTGTAATCCTGTCAAGAAATGGTAGAATGTCTGTGTATCAGTTCCAAATAGGCTTGAAAAAGGCTTTTATAACGTACCATGGCTACTCTCACTTCGCCCGAAAACATCGAATCCGAAGACACCGTCCTTGAAACCACCCTGCGACCAGGCTCTTTCGGCGAGTATGTCGGACAGGAAAAAATCAAACGGAACCTCGGCATCTTCATCGAAGCCGCAAAACGGCGCCAGGAAAGCGTCGATCACGTCTTGCTCTACGGTCCGGCTGGGCTCGGTAAGACGACGCTCGCCAACATCATTGCTCGTGAAATGGGCGTCAATATCCGCATTACTTCCGGCCCAGCTATCGAACGCGTCGGCGATCTCGGTTCCATCCTGACCAATCTCGAAGAAGGCGACGTTCTCTTCATCGACGAGATTCACCGTCTCAATAAGACCATCGAGGAAGTGCTCTACCCGGCAATGGAGGATTATAAGCTCGATATCATCATCGGGAAAGGCCCGTCGGCGAGAACAATCCAGCTCGACCTGCCACGATTCACTCTTGTCGGCGCGACTACTCGTCTCGGTTCGATATCGAATCCGCTTCGAAACCGGTTCGGATCGACAAACCGGCTCGAATTCTACGAGCACGACGAGATGAAAAAAATCATCACCCGTTCTGCACGAATCCTTGATGTCCCGATAGACCAAGGGGGCGCGGATGCTATCGCTGCCGCTAGCCGCAAAACCCCGCGCGTCGCGAACCGCCTCCTCAAGCGGGTGCGTGATTTTGCCGAGATACACGGTCGCGAGCGCGTCACCAAGGAAGTCGCCCGCGAAGCGCTCACGCTTTTTGAAGTCGACGAGATCGGCCTCGAGCCGACCGATCGCAATATCATCACTGCCATCGCGAAGAAGTTCAACGGCGGTCCGGCTGGCATCCAGGCCATCGCTGCCGTCACCGGCGAAGAGAGAGAGACCATCGAAGACGTCTACGAACCGTATCTCATACAACTCGGATTTCTCATTCGCACCCCAAGAGGGCGGGTCGTGACCCCAGACGGCTTCACGCATGTCGGACTTCCTATTCCCGAAGATCACCAATCAAAACTCCTATGATCGCAATCATAAACCTCTTCTACCTCCTGCTTTTCTTTGGCATTTCCGCCGTCGGACTATACATCTGCTACCATATTCTTCGGTATTCACTTTCCAAGAAAAGCGCACTCACAGTCGTCACTCTTTTTGCGGGAATATTCCTACTCTTTCTGTGTACGAATGCGGTCCTCTTCTCACAGATAGACTGGGGAACACTCCTCCGCAATCCCGCGGGAGTCACATCCTTTCCTGTCCCTTTTTCCAATCATTAAAAACGCTATGAACGATTTTTCTCGCATCAGTTTCCAAGGAAAACGCGAGGGGGAACGCGTCCTCGCCGTGTATCATCGGCATTGGTTCGATGTGCTCACTCATTTATTTCTTTCTCTTTTCCTCTCGGTTCTCCTCCTCGGAGGATTCATGCTCATTCCGATGCTTTTCCCGGGGATTATCGGGAGTCAGAACGCTCCGATATTCTTTTTTCTTGAAAACTCCTTTCTCCTCTTCTTGTGGGTGACCTTATTTCTCATCTGGATCGACGTCTCTTTCGACGTCTGGATCATCACGGAAGAACGTATCGTGAACATCGAACAGAAAGGTCTCTTCACGCGTCGCGTCAGCGAGCTTCGCTTCCATACCATCCAGGACGTGACCAGCGAGGTGAACGGCGTCCTTCCAAGTATCCTCAATTATGGAGACGTCCTCGTCCAAACCGCCGGCGAGAATCCACGTTTTATTTTCCGCAATATCCCGAACCCGATCGAAGTAAAGGACCGTATCATGCAACTCGCTGAGCATGTTTTTCATAACGAATCATCGCTCAAATAGAGGCTACAGACAAGAGGCTACAGACCACTTGAAAAAAATCCTTTTCCGAGCTATACTGGGTTGTTAGTTACGAGTTCGAATACATTATGTCAGGACATTCACACTGGGCTGGAATACGACACAAGAAGGCTCTTACGGATGCGAAACGTGCGTCTGTTTTTACCAAACTCGGAAACATGGTCACCATAGCCGCCCGATATGGCGGTGATCCAAATATGAACTTCCGACTCCGGCTTGCTATCGACACGGCGCGTGCGGCAAATATGCCGAAGGACCGGATCGAAAAGGCTGTGAAGCGTGGGGCTGGTGAGTCCAAGGACGGCGGGACGTTCGAGGAGCTCGTCTATGAGGCCTACGGTCCCGGGCAGGTCGCACTTCTCATCGGAACCGCAACGGATAATCGAAATCGAACGTTCGGAGAGATCCGCACCCTCCTTACGAAAAACGGCGGCAAGATCGTCGCTGAAGGGTCCGTCTCCTTTCTCTTTCGGCCAGTCGGAGAAATCGAGGTCTCACTCGGAGGACAGGACCGAGATGAATGTGAGCTTGCGGCTATCGAGGCCGGCGCCGAGGACGTGGAGAGCGAATCGGATTCATTGTTCGTCTATACAAAGCCTGAGGGCCTCCAAACGGTGAAGGAACGACTCGAAAAAAATGGATTTCAGATACTCTCCGCAAGTCTTTCGCGCCTTCCCCTACAAAAAATGACACTCTCGCCGGAAGAAATAGCCACGCTTGACCATCTTCTCGAAGTTCTCGAAGACCATCAAGATGTCCAAATCGTGTGGGACAATCTTAGCTGACAAACAACCTACAACTGACAACTTACAACGGGGTCATACGGCTTTTGTGTTGTGAGTTGTGAGTTGTGAGTTGTGAGTTGTGAAGCAATGAAGATCATCGGCATCGACCCTGGGACAGCCATCATCGGATGGGGCGTCATCGAGGAACAACGAGGAAATCATTCCGCGATTGCCTACGGGCATATAACGACGGAGAAGGGTCTCGACCCGGCTGAGCGGCTTTGTACACTTGCTGACGAGCTCGAGAACGTCCTCAGGCTCCACTCACCCGAAGAAGCCGCGGTCGAGGAAATTTTCTTTTCCACGAACGTGAAGACTGCAATCGCCGTCTCTCAGGCCCGTGGAGTTATCCTCTTGACACTTAAGCGTTTTGGTGTTAATATCTCCGGTTATACTCCGAACCAGGTCAAACAGTCGGTTACCGGATATGGCAGTGCGGACAAACAGCAGGTTCAATTGATGACGAAGAATATTCTCCATCTTCCTACAATCCCAAAACCGGATGATACTGCGGATGCAATCGCGATTGCCTTGTGCCACGCATTCTCTCGAAAGACACGCCGGATACTTGAAGCTAGATAAATCGCTCTCTTAGAAGCCTCGTCCGAATATATAGGAAGAAATCATTGTCAAAAAACTTTATGGAATACAGTCAGATCACGCAGTTTATCGTGGACCAGAATGTGCCAGCACAGACACTGGCGCTCCTCTTGCTCCTGCCTGTCGTCGCGACACTCGCCTCATTTTTTCGCCAAGTCGTCGGGATCAAGGCCTTCGGTATTTACACCCCGTCCATCATCACATTTGCCCTCCTCGCATTCAATCCGAACGGGCTGAAATATGGCATCGTTATTTTTATAAGCGTCATCTTCATCGGCATGGTCACGCGGTACGCATTGCGCCGTGCGCGCCTTCTCTATCTTCCACGGGTAGCTATCACGCTGTCAGTGATCTCATTCTCCATGCTTGGAGTCCTTATCATCGGTGGTTCTCTCAACCGGACCGGTCTCGCCGGCGTCTCCATTTTTCCACTCCTTATCATGATCACCATCACGGAAAAATTTGTCGCCGTCCAACTTGAAAAAGGCACCAAGGTTGCGCTCATCCTTGCCGCGGAAACGCTCGGCATATCCCTTGTCGGGTATGTCCTTATTTCCTGGCAGGCGTTCATCCTCTTCATCCTTGCCTATCCATGGACCGTTCTTCTGACGATTCCTCTCAATATCCTCCTTGGGAAATGGACCGGACTCAGGCTCTCTGAATATGTCCGATTTTCCCGTATTCTGAGCCAGAAATAGTCTATGTTTGCACTGCTCAAACACAGCCGCGAAGTCCTCGGTATGAATGCGAGGAATCTTGAGTATGTCCGCCCCCTCAACCGGAAGCGGGGGCGTGAATTTGCCGACAATAAACTCCTTGCAAAACGGCTCCTTCGGAAGAATGACCTCCCTGTGCCAAGTCTCATCGGGCGCATCAAGACACATGCCGAGCTCGAGATATTTGATTGGGAATCTCTTCCGGAAAGCTTCGCCCTCAAGCCGAACCGTGGTTTCGGCGGAGAAGGTATCCTCATCGTTTACGGACGGAAGCGTGGGCGTACCGACGCATGGGTCAAGGCAAGCGGGGCAATCGTGACGGTTGAGGATCTGAAGACACATATCCGCAATATTCTCGACGGATCATTCTCACTCACAAACACGCCGGATATCGCTTTTTTTGAAGAACGTCTGAAGCTCCTCAAGCTCTTCAAGCCGTACGCCTACCGTGGCATCCCTGACATCCGTGTCGTTGTCTTCAACCATGTCCCCGTCATGGCCATGCTTCGTCTCCCGACCCGCGAATCAGACGGTAAAGCAAACCTCCAACAAGGCGCTATCGGTACCGGCATCGACCTCGCGACCGGGACGACTACAAGCGCCGTCGTCGGCAAATCTCACATCATCGAATACGTCCCCGGGACCCGTCTTGCGCTTTCAGGCATCCGCATCCCGTATTGGAACGAGATCCTGCGCATCGCGGTCGAATCACAATCCGTCTCGGGTCTTGGCTTCCTTGGAGCAGACATCGCCATCGACCGCGATCGTGGGCCAGTCCTCCTCGAACTCAATGCCCGCCCAGGGCTCTCCATCCAGATTGCAAACCTTTCCGGTCTCAAAAGCCGGCTTGATCGCGTGAAGGGACTTAAGGTAAAGACGACTGAACGAGGTATCCTCCTCGGGAAAAACCTCTTCGGGGGTGAAATCGAGGAGGAGATCGAGGAAATCTCCGGCAAGCGCGTTATCGGCTCGGTCGAGAAAGTGAAGCTTATCGGCAAGGATGGGAAGGAAGTCATCGTCGAGGCGAAGATCGACACCGGCGCCGACTCAACGTCGATCGATACAGACCTCGCCCGTGAGCTCGGCTTCGGATCACTGATCGATTTCTTCGATTCTTTTCCGAAACCATCAGTACAAAACGACACGGAAGCCTTCCTGATCCAGGAATCGCTCAGAAAGGAATACCTGGGGAAACATGAGGATCTGAAAGACATAGTGTTCGTGTCGTCATCGAATGGGATCAGTTTTCGACCGAAAATCCGCTGTCAACTCATCCTCGATTCGATCGAACTCAATCCTAAGATCACGATAGCCAGTCGGGCCCATCTGCAGTATCCTGTCATTGTCGGAAGAAACAGCCTAAAACGGTTTCTTATCGATGTGAACAAGTAATCGAAGGGGAACAGGAATAAGCGACCTCTATCCGTAAACGAAGTCTTATGAAAGCGATGGTGATCATCTACGATTCCGATGACTGGGAAAACGAGAGTCCGCTTTCGGGCGTTCCGGAAACCAGGGCCTCCTTCGAGGATTTCTACCTGTATGCGGCGGCGAAGGGATGGCGCGTATACCGGGCAAGCACGAAGTGGTTCGATCGGAAGAACTTCTTTTTCAATAAAGGGTGGACGTATTCGGAGTCGGGCTGGGAAAAGGTCACTTCGCCTATCATTCCGGATGCCGTATTCGACAAGGTGGCTGGGAAACGGGATTATTCCCTGTTCGGTCTGAAAATGAAAATGGGGGGGAAAATACCCGTCATCAATTCCCCTTTGTTCCGCACAGCATTCGATAACAAACTCTCCCAGTATCTCGCATTCCGGGAATTCATGCCCGTATCGTTCCTGGCGGAAAACCAGCATCAATTCACGACCGCCCTCGACTCCGTTTCCTCGGACAAGGTTGTCGTGAAGGAAATTTACGGCTCTGGAGGAAAAGAGGTCTCTATCGAGACAAAGACCACGCTCAGGGACGGACTATCTCTTTCGTTTCCCGTTCTCGTACAGGAATTTATCGAGACGGGAGGTATACCGGAATTTTCAGAGCCGGGCGAAATCGCCGATCTCCGGCTTGTGTATGTCGGAAACCATCTCGTCTATGCCCTGACACGAATAGCGGCGTCTGGATCGCTGTTTACGAATTTTCACCGTGGCGCGACAGCGAAGATCGTGCCGTCGGAACGGATTCCTTCCGATTGCCTCGCACTCGCTGAACGTATACGTGGAAAATTAGGATTGTTCGATCGTACGAACTATTCGCTTGATTTCATGTTCGACATGGATGGAAGGCCGTTCTTCATCGAGATGAACACAACCCCGGGATTTGACCTCCTCCGGCTCGTGGGAACGACCGAACTGAAAGAACGGTACTTTTCCTCATTCCTTTCGCTTTTTGAATAATGATATGCGGATCGCACAAATAGCGCCGTCATTCGGACAGACCGGAGGTCCTGAAATCGTGTGCTCCCAACTAACCGATGCACTCGTGGAAAAAGGCGCCGATGTGACACTCTTTGCTCCCGGGGACTGGAAGACGTCCGCAAAACACGTCATAACCATTCCGGAAAGCCTTTGGAATATGTCTGGGTTCAAGGAGCAGACCGAGATCGAACGCCGAAACATCAATCTGGAAAACCTGTTCCGGATTCTCCGTGACAGGGATTTGTTTGACATCATCCACATCCATTCCCAACGGTACGCGGCTTCCATAAGCGCCCTCACGAGCAAACCGTGCGTCGTGACGTTGCACAACAGGATCACTGCCAGAGATTTCCACCAACTTCTCGATTCTGGCGCGATTCCGGTAGCCATCTCATCAGGAAGAGCAAGTAAACTAGATCCAATCGGAACGACTATCATCCGAAACGGGATTCCCGTCAGGAATATCGAGCCGTCGCTCGTCCCTGGGAGCGGACTCATATGCATTGGCCGTATCACTGAACCGAAAGGAATTCACATCGCGATCGAGATAGCCAAGGCCGCCGGAAAACGGCTCGACATATATGGTCGTGTCGGGAATATCTCGGGACGGCAGGAATATTTCGAGCAGCATATCAGACCACGCCTCGGAGAAGACATTGTCTTTCATGGACAGGTATCGCAACAAGAGCTCCTTACCGCCCTCCGAAATGCAGAAGCGCTCATTTCCCCTATTGTCGGAGGCCTGTTGACCGTCCCACTAGTGGTGATGGAATCCCTCGCATGCGGAACGCCGGTCATCGGGACAAGTATCAATGATCCGATTCTTTTCGAAGGAGCGGGGAAAATCGGCGTCTATTCCGATACCTATAGGGATCTTGTAGCCGCCGCCCGCGATACCGAAACTTTCGATCGAAACGATTGTCGCGCGTTCGCCGAGAAAAATTTTGACAGTCTCGTCATGGCGTACGAGTATCTGAAGTTGTACGATGTCATACTCGGAAAGTGATCATTGGATTCTTCCCCGTTTCATGGTAAAATCAGCTTACAAAGCTGATTTTTACTTATGAATAAACTTTTTTTTCGGTTCTCAAAATACAAGCCGTCGCTCGGAAGACCTCGGACACTTTCAGAGATTGGAAAGAAAAAATGGCCGAAGGTGCTTTTAAAAATGGCTCTAGGGGTATTTGGTGCCTCAATAATAGCTGTCATCGCGATTTTTGCCTGGGTCGCCAAAGATCTTCCGAGTCCAGGAAAAATCAACTCACGGGTCATCCCGGAATCGACGAAGATTTACGACCGGACCGGGCAACATCTCCTCTACGACGTCCATGGGGAGCAAAAACGGACCATCGTCCCTATCACTGATATTCCGAAAAGTGTCCAAGTGGCGACTCTCTCACTTGAGGATCAAAATTTCTATGCCCATCATGGTATCGAATTCACTTCCATTCTCCGGGCGGTCTTCAACGACGTCGCACAAGGCGGAGCGGCACAGGGTGGTTCCACCATCACACAACAATTCGTGAAAAACTCCCTCCTCACGGATGAGAAGACGTTTGTACGGAAAATCAAAGAGGTCATCCTCTCCCTTGAGATCGAACAGAGATTTGGAAAAGACGATATCCTCGGGATGTACCTCAATGAGATTCCATACGGATCCAACGCGTACGGGATCGAGGCGGCTGCACAGACATTTTTTGGGAAATCTGCGAAAGACCTCTCGCTTGATGAAGCAGCGGTCCTCGCTTCACTTCCAAACGCCCCGACATATTATTCCCCGTATGGTTCCCATACCGAGGCCCTTATCGCACGCAAAAACAAAGCGCTTCAACAAATGGCGAAGCTCGGCTATATCACACAAGATCAAGCTGACGCCGCTGTAGCCGAAAAGACGCTCAACAAGATCGTCTCACAAAAGGATATCATCGCTGCCCCACATTTCGTCATGTATGTGAAGGATTATCTCTCTCAGAAGTATGGAGAAAATGCTATTGAGTCTATGGGGCTTAAAGTCTATACCACCCTTGATTGGGATAAACAAAACGAGGCACAGCAAATCGTCCACGACCAAGCTTTATTGAATGAGAAAAAATCAAATGCGGAAAATGCCGCTCTTGTCGCTATGGATCCGAAAACTGGCCAAATTCTCGCTATGGTCGGCTCTCGTGACTATTTTGACAAGTCGATTGATGGTCAAGTGAACGTAGCAATTCGTGAACGTCAGCCGGGCTCTTCTTTCAAGCCGTATGTCTACCTTGACGCCTTCACAAAGGGGTATAGTCCCGAAACTATGCTCTATGATACAGAAACGAATTTCAGTACTGACAACGGCACTGATTATACGCCACAAAATTATAACGGAAAATTCAACGGCCCGCTTCCGATGAAAGAGACGCTCGCACAATCCTTGAATATTCCGGCTGTTAAAACACTCTATCTCGTCGGCGCAAAAGATGCGGTTACATTCGCAAAAAGTCTCGGGATTACCAGTTTAAATGATCCGAATCGCTACGGTCTCTCACTTGTCCTTGGTGGTGGGGAGATAACTCTTCTTGACCATGTAAACGCTTATTCTACGCTCGCAACCGGAGGAATACGACGAGATAAGACATCCATACTCCGAATTGAAGACGCAAAGGGTACTATCCTCGAACAATACCAAAATAATCCCGGGACACGCGTCGTTGATGAGCAATACGTCGCGATGCTCGACTATATCATGTCGACGAATGACTTCCGTGCGCCTGTTTTCGGGACCAACAACCCCCTCCGGTTCGATGACCGCTCCGTCGCGGCGAAAACCGGTACCACCAACGAATTCCGTGATGGATGGACGGTTGGATTCACTCCACAACTTGCGGTTGGCGTTTGGGCGGGAAACAACAATAACTCCCCGATGACAACCGGGTCTGACGGGATCGTTGTTGCAGCCCCTATCTTTCGGAAATTCATGGATTTTGCACTCAAAAACCAGACTATTGAAAAGTTTCCGGAATACGATTCAAATACATTCCTCGATGACAACAAGGATCAAGACTGGATGAAAAAACCACTCCTTAATGGTCAACTTGATAGGACGGAAAATCTAAAGGTTTGTCAGATACCAGGAAGTAAGAATTCATATTGTCTTGCGAATAAATATTGTCCAGACAGTGAGACGACGAAGAAGACATTCGTGAACGTCCATGATATTCTTTACTACGTCGACCGCACGGATCCTCTTGGAAAACAACCGGATAAACCGGAAAATGATCCACAATACCAAAAATGGGAAGACGGGGTACAGGCTTGGTACAAAGACAATAAGGATAAAAAGGATGTAAATGCCAACGCCCCGCAAGATGAGTGTAAAGAGAGTGATTTCTCAAAATTTAAACCGAGTATTTCCATCTCAGTCCCAAATACCGCTGGGCAATCCTTCGTAATAAATGTGAAAACAAGCGCACCATACGGGGTTGATACGCTTACGGTTTCTATGAATGGGAATCAGCTTTATTCAGGAAATAATGATTCTTTCTCAACCACGTATGATGCGAGTGGAAAAAATGGTTCTTCTGTAAAAATCGATGCGACTGTAAAAGATAATAATGGAAACACATCAAGTGATGAGAAGGGTGTTTCGATAAGTTGGATACAATTATAAATGAGGCACTGGTAGTCGATTAGGTTGGTGAAAGTGCTTCTTTTAGTCTAGGATAAAGTAAAATACTTAGTTCACTGTCATAAATCTTTTTACTTTCTCATCTATTGAGAGAGTAATTCCTTTTTCAGAAAAAAAGGGGTGTATTTTCTTTCGCTTGTACTGTGATCGATATCTTCCTTTCAGAAAAGGGGTACCAGGTCTTCGAGACACATCGTTCGCGAACGACTGTGTCGAAGGGAAAATTTGTGCTTATACCAAAGTAACTTTATTTAAGGCAGGTCGGCTTGAGGGGCCTAGCCTCTCTGAACCTTACGGTGTTTAGGTTCATTCGGTATAATACCGAATCAAATACATCTGTTTGACTTCGTACCAGAGGCTAAGCCTCTTTCGCAAGACGCCACTGATCATATTGATTCGGTATAAATCCCTGTTATACTCAGTTACATTAGAAACTGAAACCATATCAAATACGTCTGTCTTTGCGAGCCCATCCTCGGGTAGCCTGCCCCGCGTATGCCGGGGTGGCAATCCAGAGTCCTAGACCGCTTCTCCGCCAGCTTGCGGACTCGCGGAGACGGAGGGAAGC
>CAITOC010000074.1 GCA_903893925.1 Candidatus Moraniibacteriota bacterium | reverse complement strand
TTTCTCTTGGTTGGAGAAATGCCGAAGACTTTGGAAAAACTGTGAGCGTACGTTGAATACCAGTCTGCAAATGATGGTTTTGGCTTTCGTACGGGTTTTATTGGGAAGAGTGGGAAGGGAGAAAGATTTGAGATAGATACTAAGGGGCTTAACCTCAACATCATGAAGGTTCAGTTTCGGATTCACACGTCCAGTCGCTCGTTCATCCCTTCGTGGCAAAACCGACCCTATCCCCGACTGCTGTTCCACATGACCATACCCGCGAGAAAGTTCTGGTTCGTTACCGTAAAAATACCCCGGCATTTGCGGCTCGACCTTCGTTCGTTTGTCTCTTAACCCGGGATTTTCTATGTTTACGATTTCATCCTCAAGCGTCTGAATCTCTTCATTTACTCTCTCTAACGCCTTTTTCCTCTCATTGATTTCCGCTTGAGAAGCTTTTTTCGAAATGCTCCAATTCAATAGGTTCTCGAGAGAAGCCTGCAAAGCGTGAAGCTCTCCAATATTTGCTGGCTCTTTTCTCGGTTGATTCTGGCCGCTCTCTGCAACCGCGGGTTCACGTTTCCTCTCTGGTTTCCTCTCCGGAGCCTTCGACACGGGCATGCGTTCTTTTATCATACGAGTGAAGTTTTATTTACGATTTACAACAGTCCCATGTTCCCGAAGAGGGTCAGGGTGATGACCGGCATAAGAGCGAGAAGAAAAGCGAATGCCATTTCTTCGGCTTCCTGCGCCCGACGACATCGATCGCACTGATATGCCTTTTCCGTCACGCTGTGCACGTCACTCGAGGTGACCATGGGATCGTTTCCCATATGTTTGTCTTACGGCTTACAAAGAAAAAACGAGTTCCCCGACAAGGGGCACCCGTTTTCACTATACAGACAGTATACATCATTTTTTTGCCGAAGTCAAACAAAAAAACTTCTATCTCTGCTTTCGCTTGATTTCTTCGACTATGATTTCCTATTGAAACGCTTTTTCAATTGGTTCAATTTCCTCCCTACGTTCTCGTACGGATTGTCCAGTGGTTTTTCGGTCGATTTCTCCGGAAGCTCACTGAAGTCGTCAGATCTGTCTGGCGTTACCTTCTCTTCCAGGCTATCGGGTGTCGGATTTTCGATGGACTCCGGAAACAGGAGGGGGAAATTCTTCTTCGCTTTCATCTCGATCTCGTTGTACAAAGAATGCACTCGATTCATCGCGATGGCAATCTGATCAGCATCTTTTGTCGCAAAGGAGTCTCGGGCCTGTCCCATCAGCGTACGGAGTTGCGGTTCGTTTTCATTTACATAGACACCGAGTCCTTTTTCCTGATGCCGTTGTTTCAGACGACTCTCTCTTTCATACTCGGCATCAAGGATGCGATAATATTCTTGCAAAGAAAGTACCGTCTCAAGTTCCTGAAAAACCGCGCTCGCCTCACGAAGAGTGGCGATCTTTCCTTCTTCATTACCCAAACGCTGAAACGAAAGAGCGTTCTTCTCTACTACGCGTATTTTTTCCCTCATCTCTTCTATTGAGGTACTCTGCATCTTTTCTTCCAACTCCGATCGTCGTGCTACGAGTGCTCCGCTCGTTTTCAGACGGACAAAAAGTTCATCCAAAGCATCGAGGCATTCCATTCGTTCCGTCCGTATTGCTCCGTATGCAGTCAGGGTTTCCCTTACTTTGGAAAGTGCCTCTCTCTCAAAAGACGCTTCCTCTTCGTCAAACCGTGCCCGTATCCTGCCGAGAAATTCCTGCTCTTCGTCCTTTTTCGGCAGAGACTCCGGCAACTCATCTTCCCTGAAACCGACACTTTTTCCGACTTCACGAAGCGCATCAAGCTGTCTCTTTGTGTGTTCAATCAATTCGACAACCAATAAACGGTGCTCGGCAAACTGTCTGTCATGGATTTTCTTCGTATCTAGGGAAGAAATATCAGGAATTACTGTTTCCTGATATTTTTTTCTCAAGAATTCCTTTCTCACGTCTGCAGCGCTTTCATCCTCTTTCAGAGGGTTATCAATCCTATCCGTGTTCGTGTTCGTTTCTGGCATGATTGTTCGTATTCAATGTTATCCTTCCTTCCGTTGTGTCACCGGCTTCTCTTTTGCATACTTCTTTCACATCGTGGCATTCATCGATTCAAGCTCTTTTATGATAGCCCGCCTATCATTCCATGGGATATTCCGATCGCCGACCCGCATCGTTTCCTCGGCACCCTTGCCGGTGACGAGCAGGATGTCATTCGATTCCAGGAGGGCGAGTCCTTTGTGGATCGCGTCGCGTCGATCGCGGATACGGAAGAGCGTCTTGTCTTGCTCTTTGTTCCGAATGCCTTCTTCAACCTCATCGAGTATCTGCTCCGGATCTTCGTGATACGGGTCCTCGTCGGTAAGGATGACGATGTCCGCCGTTGCCGAGACAATCTCGCCCATGATTGGACGTTTGCCACGGTCCCGATCGCCACATGCCCCGAAAACCGAAATGATTTTCGCCCCCTCCACCCTCATCGCGGAAACAAGCTCATAGAGTTTCCCGAGTGAGTCCGGCGTCACCGCATAGTCGATAATGATGGTTGCGCCGAGGCCGTTCGGGACGGATTCCATCCGCCCCGGGATGAGTGTGACCTCGGATACGGCCCGAGCAGACGTTTCTACCGGCACGCCGAGAAGCGTCGCTGCCGCGGTTGCCGCAAGCGTATTCTCCACGTTGAATTTACCCGGAAGCCGAAGGGAAAACCCCGTTTCCCGAACAGTGAATGTCGATCCATCCAGCGACAATAGGATATTTTCTGCGAGAAGGTCCGCCTCCGGCCTGACTATGGAATACGTGACTTTGTGCTTTGCTTTTTCGAGGAAAAATTCCGGTTCCCACATGTCGAGGTTCACGACCGCAGCATCCGATCGATCAAAAAGTTTTCTCTTTGCTCGACGGTACTCTTCCATCGTCTTGTGATAGTCGAGGTGTTCACGGGTCACATTGGTAATAACGGCGACCGCGAAATGCACGCCCGCGAGGCGCCCTTGGTCGAGTGCGTGCGACGATGCCTCGAGTACGACATGCGTACACCCGGCATTCTTCGCATCATGCAGGAACTTTTGCAGATGATATCCTCCAAGCGTCGTAAATTTCGATGCGTTCACAACCTCGTTGCCCGCGATGCGAAACGAGACCGTCGAGGCAAGCGCGACACGCTTGCTGTCGGCTTCAAGTATGTCTGCAAGCAGGCTTGCCGTCGTCGTCTTGCCATCCGTCCCGGTGACTCCGACGATCGTCAGGCTTCTCGCCGGATAGCCGAACCACGCGATCGACAGCAATGCCTCGATGCGATGTACGAGGTTCTTTACTCCCTGCGGGGCGAGCTTTGAGAGGATGCGTTTGAGTCGTTTCATACGTTTATTTTCCTAGAAACGTCCTTATCCATTGAATAATCCTGTATATCATATACCGGGCGGACGAAAGAATGACATCATACGTTCCAGGAAAGACAGTCGCGGGAGTCGCAGGCGAAAACCCGAATTTGAATCGCGTGATACCGAGCCATTTCCCTTCGCCGGCAGCGAATTCCGACGAACTCACTCCGCCGAAATCATACTGCACATATCCACGACGTTTTGCCTCGCACATACCCTCCCACTGCAGCAGGAAAGGCCCCATATCGGCACGATACGAGTCATCTGATCCGCCATGCAGATAGGTAGCCGTATCGCCGAAGAAGACGAGAAAGTTCGCAGCGATTACGACACTATCTTTCTCCGCGATCATCAACGTCGCCGTATCGCCAAGAAGCGTTTCCAACATCGCCTCATAATACGCGACCGGATGAGCGGTGATGCCCTTGCGATCAGCGGTTCCGGTCACAAGCCGGATGAACGCGTCACGGTATTTCGGCTCCGTCGACGCGAAGACCTTCACACCGCGTTTTTCCGCTACACGGATATTGTATCGTGTCTTCGGTTTCATCGCGGCAAGCAATCCCTCCTCACTTGGAGTCAGATCGACACGGAACACCTCATGTGGTTGCATATCGTGTGGCGCCTTCACGATCTGCCTCCCACTCACGGCCTTGCGTATTTCCGTAAGCGTTTCCCTTGTCTCCGGCTCGATCCGTATCCACCCTGCATTCACATCCCTCGCTTTCGCAATCAACACGCTTATTGTCTCTCGCAATTGTCCTGATTCATTATTCTGGTCTCCATTCCTCAACGTACGCACTTGATCATTGGAAATTGATAATTGGGTATTGTTTTTAAATTCGAAATTCGAAATTCGAAATTCATCCCCATTCTCTTCTTCCTTTATTCCTGATTCTTTATTCTTTATTCTTCCCCTCGGCCCGCGTGGAACATACAAATATTCCCCCACGATCGGCAACTGGTGCACGACCCCGTTCGCGCTCCACCCTTCACCACAAAAACGCACTACCCGTTTGCCGGCCGCTTCCTGAAACCGCATCCATTCTTCCGATTGGAGCAACTCGTTCGTCACACTTTTCCGATTTTCTGATTTCAGAATTGAATTCATTCGATATAGATTCGAAATTGCCTCCGTTTCGACCTTATAGACTTTATGACTGTCAACAATATAACCTTTCACATATTCCGCATCATAACTGCACGTCTCCGTTGTAAGTTGTAAGTTGTAAGTTGTAAGTTGTAAGTTGTAAGTTGTAAGTTGTAAGTTGTAAGTTGTTGACACTCTTGACTTTCGACTTCCGTCTATTTCTTCTTCCCCAAGAGCCGCAGCGCGGCACGTACCTTCTCGCCGACATCCTTCACACCATCCGGCACAGCCTTGAGTGCATCTCGTGCCTCGCTGACCTTGTACCCGAGCGACAGAAGGGCTTCGATCGCATCCCCGTCCGCTGTCGTCGTTCTTCCGCCCGCATTCGTCGGCGCGGACACCTTGTTCTGTAACTCGACGATAACCCGTTCCGCCGTCTTCTTGCCAACACCCGAGACCTGGGTCAGGAGTGACGGATCCTTATTGACGATGGCAGTCCGTATCGTATCCGTATCCGCGATGGAGAGGATGCCGAGCGCCGCTTTGGGACCGATGCCAGACACGGAAATCAGCGCCTCGAAAACGGTCAGTTCGTCTTCGGACAAAAACCCATACAAGGCCAATATATCCTCACGGACATGTGTATAAATATGAAACGACACTTCTTCCGTCCCGGCGACTTTGCCGAGCACATACGCCGAAACACTCACCTTGTACCCGATCCCCCCGACTTCCACGATGACGGCGCCATTCCGTATACCTCGATTTTTCCCCGTAATCCATGCGATCATATCATTCCGCTAACAGTTGAATTCGTATTTTCCCAGCTTCATCTCTTCTTTCCTGCTCTCCTTTCTAAGGGGAGCTCCTGAGTCCTCGAAGGTGAGGGGTGTGTGATGGATAACCAATTATCTCCTCCATGATACCCGAATTCCCTGAAATCCGCCATTTTCAAACGGTATTCCGATATCATTTCTTCATATCACTTCCGGTGAGAAAGGCCCAGTAATTCCCCTTGTTGACGACCTGGAAATTCGAATTCGGATAGTTCAATCGGAATTCACGGGGTTCTTTCACCTTGTTTTCCTTCCATTTGAATTCGGATGCAAGAAACTTCCCATCACGCTCCTCCACGAGATCGATTTCCCGTTGCTCATACGTCCTCCAGAAATATCGCTGCGAAGACACCGACCGATAGGAACAGAACTTCAATCGCTCGATGAAAAGAAAGTTCTCCCACAAAGCCCCTATATCGTTACGCGATGAGACGTCGCTCCATTGGGAGAGGAGCGCGTTCCGGACCCCGAGATCATAGAAATAATATTTCCGTTTCCCTCGCACCTCGTTTCTCATATTTCGTTTCAACGTGGAAAGCGAGACGATCACAAATCCCTTCTCAAGGATATCGAGGTACTTCTCGATCGTACGCACGTTGGCACCAAGTTGCCGGGCAAGTTCGTTCAATGAGACTTCGTTACCGATCTGAAGAGCAAGCAATCGGACCAGATCGACCAATGTACGCGATTTCTTCACTCCATCAAGCGCGAGGACATCTCTCAGAAGATACGAATCGACGATCTCATTGAGATGTGTCATCTTTTCCTGTTTCTCAGGCGCAAGAAACACGTCCGGATACGAGCCGTATACCAGGAATTCCTCCAGACGGTTTTGCAGATCGAAGGCGGGATACGTCTCCGCAAGTTCGAACTGAGCGAACGGAAAAAGCGTTATCACCTTCTTCCTTCCGACCAGCGGCTCACCGACCTGATTGAAGAGATCGAAGCTCGAGGATCCGGTGACGACGACCCTGATTCCGGGAAACTGGTCGACCACGATTTTCAGACCCCCGCCAATTCCGGGGATCTGTTGCGCCTCGTCGATAGCGATAAGCTCATTGTCTCCGAGATAGTCTTTGATCTTATCGAAATCTCCGGAACCGAGAACTTCCTGAACACGGATATTTTCTCCGCTATCGAACCGGTATTTCAGGGACGTCTTTTCGATAAGTTCCTTTAAAAGAGTCGTTTTTCCGACTCGACGTGGTCCATAAATGACCAGAACCTTGTTTGGCTCCAATAATGGCTCTATCGGGCTATAATATCGCTTAATCATAAAAAACTGTATTGATTATATATATAGTAATCAAAATATATGTACTCATTATACATACTTTCAGTATATATACAAATATACACTCAAGTAAGCCATGAAAACCTAATGAAGAAGCGCTCGGGGGAAATCGACCGAGCCACTACTGCGAGCACGATTCCACATCCGGGTTCTACCAAACACACTCCTCCGATTTTTCCTTACTCAGCAATATGCTCATGTACGCCCTGCTTTGAAAATACTCACAGAAAATACTCGCGGTATTGCCAGAATCCCGAAGCCGTGATAGAAAGGAAAGGACTCACATCGGGTCTTTTTTCATCATCAACGATACAGCTATGCCTATCAAGGAAAATGCCAAGAAGTACATGCGGGTGACCGATCACAAGACGAACCGGAACAAGATCGTAAAGGGTGTGTTCAAGAGCGCCATCAAGGCTACCCGCGAAGCGGTCGCGACCGACAAGATCGACGCCGCCAAGGAATCCTTTAAGAAGGCCCAGAAAGCCATCGACAAGGCCGTCGCCAAGGGCATTCTCAAGAAGAACACCGCCGCCCGCAAGAAGTCCCGCCTCAACGCCGCCATCAAGAAGGCCGCGACGAAGTAGTTTCTTCCACTTCATTTCAGACAGTAAAAAACCCCGTCATCTTGGCGGGGTTTTTACTTTCATAGTTCACAGTTTCTCCACGAAGAGCGTCAATGCGAGCTCGGGGTCGATTTTGCCTATTTTCATATCGGCATCGAGATCGGCGAGGAGTGACAGTCCCGATTTGAGCCGGGGAAGCGGAAAGGCATTCATCTTCGAAAGCAGCTTCGAGACGACGAACGGATTCATGCCGGTCGCACGGGCGATATCGTCTTGACGCATATTGCCCCGATCATATTCCCCCCGGACCTTGAAGAGTTCCCGGATCTGCCAGGCAAGCAGACCGAAGAGTTTTTGTACGCCGCCCGAGTCAGCACGAGCCTCACGCAAGAGGAGCTCGAGCGCACGACCACGACTGCCCGACACGAGCGCATCGAGCGCGGCAAATACTTTTTCTTGTGGGTTTTCCTGAATGAACAGTTCCGCATCCTCCAGAGACACCTCTCCGTCTCCTTTAAAAAGAGCAAGTTTGATAGCCTCCGACGAGAGACTGGCGGAGTCGGTGCCATAAACAGACACCAGCCTGGTCACGGCCGCTTTCGAGAACGCTATGTCAGACACGACGGCTCGCGCTTCGGAAACAGCAAACGCCTCGGCCTCGCGCGGGGAAAGCGGGTCAAATGTCTCGACTTTCCCGGCAGTCTTTTTCAGGAACGCGAACAACTTGTCTTTTGCCTTCGGCTGATCGGTCTGAGAGAAAACCATGGAAGCATCATCACCCAGCCTCTTAAGCACATCTTTCACCTTTGCGACTTCTTCGTCCGGGAGCGAGAGCGCCTCACGAATATCGAGCAGACACGCCGAAGAGAAGAGGTCTGCCGATCCCGCCTCGAGTATCCGATTCGAAACTGATCCGGCGTCGACGGACGCATCAAGAATCGCGACGTTTCCGGACGGATACTTCGCAAGGAATCCCTGTTTCAATTCGGTCCGACGCCTGACGAGCCGGAACCGGTCCTTACCGGTGAGCAAAACGATCATATAATCTTTTCGTTCGATTCCCTACGTACGCATCCTGCTCCCCTTGGCAAGGGGAGCTCCCAAGTCTTCGAGGGTGAGGGGTTGAATAACTAAGGGGAGCCTCTTGGCTCCCCTTAGTATATCAGACTTCGAGATAATCAGGCCTGCGGTGACCATTCGACCGCCATTCCCGGAATGACCACTTCGACCCAGATCTGTCCCGGGACAAAATTGATTTCCTTTCCGGTCCCATCATAGAAGGTAAGCTTCGAATCAGCGCTTGCCTTGGACTTTTTCCAAGTACCGTCGATTTCCTGACCGTTTAGGAAATACTTCGCAGAACCGCTGTCGGTAGCATCAAACCACGGATCACCGATCTGGAGATTGTTATATCGTCCGGAAATATTCGTCGGGCCCGTCTTCTCTCCTGCCGGCAGATTCGCCCACGGGTCCTGCACGCCACGAGCCGTATAATCAACATCGGCCATGATCTGTTCGTTCTCAGCTGTCATGACGACAATGTTCTTCGGTGCGATACGCTGACCATTGTTCCGATCGGTATCAGCCGTCCCGCCCCACGTGCGCAAATAGGAGTTCGACGCCTTGTCATAGTCATATTCGGCCTTCATAACGCCCGGATAGCCGACACGGAGATGGCCACCGTTCGGACGATCTGCCTCGGCTACTTCCGCTTGGTGCGGATACCCCGAAAATGTATCGGTAGAGCTGTATCCAAAATCCTTCGCACACGAAAGAATCGCATCGCCCTTGGCATACCCGGAATCCTCGACACGCATCAGTCCCGTCCGTTCCTTACGGAAGCAACACTGTGGTGCTTTCTTCCCACCCTGGCCATTACAGTCGATATTGTCGATAACGCCCTCATTGAGTTTCTGAATCGCGAATGCCGAACCACCCCACCCGACAAAGACCGCATCGAGTCCCTTCGCAAGCGCGATGTAGTCGTGCCGGGCACTGCGAAGCGCGCCGATCTCGGTCGGCATATCGCACAGGTACACGCCCATGAGTCGCGTCACGAAGATTCCCTCGGCCGGGTTCGGCATCTCAAAGACCATGTCGGCCTGCGAGAACCCTGCGACCGGTCGGGCCTGGACATCCACCGGCTGCATGAATGCGAACGGACGGCGATTCCAATTGGCGCAGGCGAGTCCGGAAATCGGGCTCACATTGCCCTGGTTGAGCGGTCCGGACGGCGTCGTTCCGTTTTCGATCTGAATAGGACTGACACTACCCCTCCTGAGCAAATCCCGACCGAATGCGAAGTATGCGATCACGAATGCGACTGCCACGGCAAGTACCGCGACGATAATCTTCTGTTTCTTGTCCATACGAAAGAATGACATATTATGATGAGACGCCACTAGTATAGCACGACTCGAAAATAAAAAAGAGCTCCCGCAAATTCCTTCTCTATTTCTTGCCCCCCCGTTATCAATTGTCAGTTGTCAGTTGTTAGTCAGAGCTTACCCTTTCAGGCTCCCCCAATCCTTCCCGATCGCTGTCTCGACGATGAGCGGGACGCGAAGTTCGTATGCCGATTCCATCGCACGTTTCAGATCCTTCGAGAACGCTTCCGCGATATTTTCCTTCACCTCGAATATGAGTTCGTCGTGCACCTGCAAGAGCATCCGTACCGCATCACCGTATTTCGGAAGGATCTCGGAAACCCGAAGCATCGAGAGCTTCATGATGTCCGCAGCGAGCCCCTGTATCGGCATATTGATCGCCATACGTTCTCCAGCTTGCGCGAGATTGCGGTTATCACTTCGGATTTCCGGCACGTACCGTCGTCGTCCGAGTTCCGTCTCGACATATCCCTTCTCTTTCGCACTCGCCTTCATCCCTTCCATATATTCCGTCACGCCTGGAAATTTCTTGAAATAGGTATCGATGAATTCGGCCGCTTCCGCGGGCGTGATACCGAGACTTTGTGAGAGGCCGTACGCGCTCATGCCGTACATGAGTCCGAAATTGAAGACCTTGGCCTGTCGTCGCATGTCGCTCGTCACGTCCGCAGGCAAAACGCCGTATACGGCCGAGGCTGTCGCACGATGCACATCCTCCCCGTTTTCGAATGCCGATACGAGCGATGCGTCACCACTCACATGGGCCATCACGCGCAATTCGATCTGAGAGTAGTCGGCATTGACCAGGAAATATCCGGGCTCCGCCTCGAACGCGCCACGGATGGCCTTGCTCCATTTTTCCCGTGCCGGAATATTCTGCAGATTCGGATCCGTCGACGAGAGTCGCCCCGTCGTCGTCACCGCCTGTTGATAGGTCGTATGGATCCGCGACTGTGTGTCGACAAGGGCCGGGAACGCGTCGAGATAGGTGGTCTTGAGTTTGAAGAGTTCCCGCTCCTCCTCCACGAGCACCACGATCGGATACTCCCGAAGCTTCGCGAGCTCCGATGATGCCGTAGAAATGCCCGTCTTGGTCCGTTTGATACCGGTCGTCGGTACCCCGAGTTCGGAGAACAGTATCTCCGCGAGCTGTTTCGGCGAATTGATATTGAACTCTCTTCCCGACAAGTCGTAAATCTTTCGCTCTATCTCTTTTATCTCTTTCCCGAGCCCGTCGGACAGACCACGGAACGTCGCCGTATTCAGCCTGATTCCCTCATCTTCCATCCTCGCCAGAATCAAAATAAGCGGCATCTCGACTTCCGTGAAAAGTCGGGAGAGCGTCCATGGTCCGGACTGTTCAGTAGAAACCGCCTCCATTCGCTCCCGCAGATTCGCCGAGAGTCGCAAAATTCCTTCAGCAAGTGATCCAAACCTTTCACCGTCAAACGCTTCCAGAAGGAGGTGCTCCAGCTCGATCCGCGTCCCCGCCTGCAAGAGATACCCAGCAATCATGGTATCGAACGAGACGCCGGCAAGAGCGATATCTTCATTCCGAAGAACATGCCACGCCGCTTTCGCGTCATGAAACACCTTCGGCACGGTTTCATTTTCAAAAAAAGTTTTCAGGATATTTTTTGTCGCGTCATTCCATTCGATACGTGCCGTGCTTCCGTCATACGCGAGTTCAACCGCCGATATTCCCGCGGTTCCAAAAAGCGACGCCTCACCGGACACGATATCCACCGCTACCGCGCCGTCTTTCATCCCGACAAGAAACTTCTCGATGTCCTCCGCTGTCTTCACTGTTTTCGTCTTCTTTTTCTTTCCTTCCTCGCCATGCCGAAGCCTTGGCGAAGGCGGGTTCTCCGTTGTCAGTTGTGAGTTGTCTGCTGTCAGTCGGTCTTCACTCCCCGTTATAAGTTGTGAGTTGTAAGTTGTAAGTTCGGTCCCTGGTATTCTCTTCAAAAGGCTATAAAACCCGTTGTTCCTGAAAAGCTCCGAGACGACCGCCGTGTCGAAATCTCGCGCCACACAGGCAGTCGGGTCGAAGTCGACCGGCGCGGAGGTGTCGATCGTACCGAGTTCTTTGGAAAAGAACGCCATCTCTTTGTCCGCCACGAGTTTTTTCCGAACGCTTTCCTTCATCGTATCGAGCGACGCATAAATTTTCTCGAGCGATCCGAACTCGCGAAGCAAGTCCGTCGCCGTCTTGGCCCCGATGCCCGCAACGCCGGGTATATTGTCCGAACTGTCCCCCGCGAGTCCCTTGTAATCGGGTATGGCCGTCGGGGGAAACCCATATTTCATAGTGACCGCAGTCTCGTCGTAGAGAACGATATCCTTCACGCCCTTCCGAAGCGCGAACACTTTCACCAAAGGCGTCACGAGTTGCAATGCGTCGTTATCCCCCGTGACGATGATGGTCGGTATGCCTTTCTCGGATGCCTGTCGCGCGAGCGTTCCCACGCAGTCATCGGCCTCGAATCCTTCTTTCTCATAAATCGGAATATTGAACGCGCGCATCAGATCTTTCACTAATGGTATTTGCGCGTACAGATCGTCCGGCGCCTTCGTCCGCGTCGCCTTGTATTCGGCGTACTTCTCATGCCGAAAGGTCGGCGCCGACAAGTCGAAGGACGCCGCTATATATTCCGGATGGAATTTCTCCAAGACGGACAGAAGGGTCATCGCCACGCCGTACACCGCGCCGACCGTCTGCCCGGCCTTGTTCGTCAAGGGCGGCAATGCATGATACGCGCGATGAATGAGCGCGTTTCCGTCGAGCAGCACCAGTATTTTTTCATCCGATTTCTTCGCCATACTCGTAGTTTTTCAAAAAAATCCTCCCCGTTGTCGGTTATAATACCATTTCTAAGAAACCCCTTCCCTCCGTCTCCGCGAGTCCGCCAGCTGGCGGAGTCTTCAGAAATCCGTGGCGGTCCAGGTCTGCGTCATAAATCCTGGACACCGTCGTTCGCGAACGACGCGACTGGTCCTGTCGCTCGCGAGCAACTGGACTGGATTGCCACCCCGGCATACGCAGGGCAGGCTGTCCGACTACGGGCTCGCAAAGACCGCTTTATAGGGCTGAATAATTTGAAATGGTATAAGTTGTTAGTTGTTAGTTCCCCGTTTCCTCTCGTGGCACCAGTGTATCGAGATAATTCTTCCGGTTCACGGTCATGAAGGAACTTTCCGGATACGTCTCTTTCCACAGCTTCGGTTCTTTCGAGAGGTCCGACCATTTGCATTCGATCGCCATGAGCGCTCCCCGAAACTCTCGTATTATATCGACTTCCTTGCCGGTATGCGTACGCCAAAAATAATATGCGTCGGACCCATCCGCGATAGCATTTTGCTTGACCAGTTCCATGAAGACAAAATTCTCCCACAGTTGTCCGACGTCGTTTCGAGACACGAGCGAGCCGAACTGTCCGATGACCGCGTTACGGACACCATTGTCCAGGAAATAATATTTTGCCTTCTTCGTGATCTCATTTCGCAGATTTCGACTGAATCCCCGAACCCGTCGGATCACGAACATCTTCTCGAGCAGGTCGAGGTACCGGCCGACCGTTTTCGTATCCGTCTTCAGCGCGACGGCGATCTCGTTTTGCGACACCTCGCTCCCCACCTGGAACGCGAGCATGCGCACGATATCTCGCAACAGGTCCGGCGACTTGATACGGTCAAGCGCGAGAATATCGCGATACAGATACGATGAAACGAGCTCGTTCAAGATCCGTTCCTTTTCCGCACCGCTCTTTGCGAGCAGTACATCCGGATACGAACCATAGACAAGGAAATCCTCGAGTCCAGAAACAAGCTCGAACCGACTCGCCGTCATTTCCGACTGTGCGATCGGCAAAAGCGTCATGACGAAGTGTCGACCCGTAAGCGGCTCGCCGATCTCCGAGGAAAGCTCGAACGAGGACGACCCGGTCAGGATGAATTCCTTTTCCGGAAATGCGTCGATGAGCATCTTCATCCCGAGTCCGATACTCGGCACCTGCTGAGCCTCGTCAATCGCAACGATATCATACGGCCGGGCAAAATCGAGGATGTCCTCGCGGACCTCCCTCCCAAACAACTCACGCACACGGAAATCATCCCCGACGACAGAAAGGGTTTTCCGGTCCTTCCTTGAATCGAGATACGACCGAAGCAGCGTCGTCTTGCCAACTCGCCGTGGACCGTATATCACGAGCACCCGCTTGGGTGCCGTGGCCTTTTCGATGGATTGTTTTCGAGAGAAGTTCATGATTCTATGGTATATTAAACCACAAATTATGTCAAATTCATGGTTTACAAAACCACAATACTATAACTCTCAAGCGACTCTTCCGGATGAAAAATTTGATTTTTGCTTTATATATAGCATAAATCACTTCTTCATCAACAAATCCACCAGAGGCTCACGCTCACCTGTGCGAATTGCGAGATAAACTTCCCGTTGACATTCTCGTCGCGACGTTTGACTTTTCAACGTTGATATGCTATACTCCCCTGTTCTGAAGCATGGTTCTTTCAGAACGAATACCTCTTCCCATGGAAGAGCAGGATGATTCCATCGCGGTAAGCAGCATACGGATGATTGCGACGCCATGATATGTACCTCACGCCGGACACATGTGCCGAGCCTAGAGGGACTGTCGTAACGAAGGCGACAGGGACATCATCAGGTCAAAGCCGAGGGATCGGGAATAAATGGAGAGAATATTATTCACAAGATAGTATCACACTCTTCCACTTCTCCCGATCCCTTCTCCATTCAGTCCGTCATCACGAGATGGTGGGTCGAATAGAGAAAATGTTTTATTAACAATCAAAATAGGGGTAGTTAAAATGAAAGAATTTAAAGCAAAAGAAATTGACTATATTTTAGCTCAGGCCGTTGGATATTTTATGTTGGGTGGTTTTTTGCTTGTCGTTACCCTGCTACTGTTAACAGCAGGCATTGTTTGTTTGAAATACCATCCACAAAATTTCCAGGAGTTCATGCAATTCTTCCCAAGCGGTAGACGGTAGAAAATAGTTATATTGAGATATGGAGCTAGGTGACATTTTTTAATGTCCTAACAGCGCCGTGTCTCTTTTTTTATCCGCATATCATTATTCCATCATCTTCAATTCCCATATATTTTGTCGAATCGAAGACACGCAATCACGTTTCTTCAACTCATTAACCCGTGAACCCGTTAACCGGGTATCTCTTTTTTGCCACGCCGGAACCTCGGCGCCGGAGGATACCTATTCCCCGTTGTGAGTTATAAGTTATAAGTTGTAAGTCTCCAATTCCCCATCTCACTTCTCACTCCGTACTCCTCACTTCCATCCCCTATTCCCCGTTGCGAGTTGTAAGTTATAAGTTGTAAGTTGCCAGTTCCCTATCTCACTTCTATCCTCAACCCGTGACTCCTCCCCCACCTTGCTACCGACTACATGCTACTTCCTACTTTCCCCTGTCTCCGTCTACTCACTACTTACTACATACTGCTTACTACCGCTCCCTCTCCTAGCCTGTTAACTGGTATCTCCCCTCCCCCTCCCCATCCACACTCATCAATGGTAAAATGTCGACATGAAGCACGAGATCCCGAGCATCACTGCGACACCGTCGATCGAAACGCCCGCCCCACCGATACGGGAGGCTTTAGGCGATTCAGAAATCGAAAACGGCGAACTACAAGAACGACTCGATGAGGTCCGAAATTGGACACATGAATTTTTTGAATCACACTATCCGGATTTCCCTTTTGCGGCAGACAAACGCTTCCTCGAATATCTCGGGGCAGCAAATTTTCAGAATTCTAACACTGAAAAAATCGAAAAGCTAAAAAACGAAGCATTCGAACGACTCAGTCAAGAAAAATCACTCCGCTTAAGAGAATATTCCGGGCTACTACCCGAGAAAAAAGCTGAAATTGACCCATCTCTCACTTATGTGTTCTTCGATGAATTCATTGCGTTCGTAGAAAACAAAACATCGGAAGACCCGGAGAATATCTCAAAATATTGTGGAAAAATCGGAAACTGGATCAGGAACATCTGGCACGTAAGCCGTATCACGGAACAACTCGAGCTCAGTCAGGAAATTAATCTCGCTACTCGCTCCATCGAGGTGCCCCCTCTTATGGAGTACCTCTCTCCATATCTCGCATACGAATCCGCGGTCAGACTCGGTTCGACCGATGTGCAAGAAGTGCAGAACATTGCTTCAGAACTTCAGGCATTACCACAAGGAAGAATCATGAGTATCATTCGTTCTCTACCAACGTTTGCGGCTTCAGTATCGTTTGACGAGCTTGAATTGCCCGCGAAAGACAATATATGTGTGATACTGGAACGACTTGCCGACACGGACATCCCTGCGATCAGGTTTTCCGCACTGAACGCACGCGAAAACGTAGAGAGAGAAATGACTGCGCAAAAAAATCACAAACCGGCGAAAGATTTCATTGAAAAGGTTGCTGTTCCAGAATTGGAAATCGGCGTCGGCATCCTCAACAGACGACTGTTATCGGACAGAACGCTACCATACGAAGATTATACGATCCGAAAGGTCGCGGCCGATGCGGTTGCTTTTTATGATCGGCATTCTTTTCCGCAACATATTGCGAAAGTACCCGGTGAGACGCTTGATCAACTGGAACAATCCGATGACTCTCGTGATTGGAGCGCGTTAGAAAAAATCAAGCTATCGTTGCTCGCACATCAGAACCTCACGAAACGAGAGGCCCGAAAATTCATTCTCGGTATTTCGAAGCATTTTTTTGACGAAAATGAGCCGTCTGATATCGATTCAAAAGCGCGACTTCTGCATTCGATCTCGGAAACTCTGAACGAGGCGGATTGGAAGACTCTGCTGAACGATTTATCGACGATTCAAAATTTCGAAGCTGACGCTTGGAATGACGTATCAGCATTGAAAAACGAATATGAAGCGCGACAAAAAGATACGGAAGAAAGCCTTTTGCGGAGAATCAAAGACATACTCACTCGTCCCGCATCATCGCCTGAAGATATCTCCACTTCTGAGGCTGAGGACTTGACCCCGCTTCTTAGGACGTTGGACACCTTCCTCGAAACGAGTGATTTCGAGAACGGAGTCGACTATATCGATCAGTGGGAACATGATTCAACCAATAATTCAGCTTCCCATAAGGCGCAGAACGAGATTTCAAATCTGTTGAAACGTCATTGGAAAGAAAACGTGGAAAAACTAGAGGAACGCTTCAGGGAGGAAAAGCAAATCTGGGGGGTAAAAAGCAAAGTCTGGGACATTGGACCAAAAAAAGAAAGAACCGAAGGAACTTTAACAAAGCTCACCGATAAACAATCAGGATTCAAGGATGATTTACTAAGGAACATTCAAAAATACCTGAAAGACGCCGAATCCTCCGGAGACTTGTTCAGGGTATCGCTCATGTCCTATGATGCCGCACTGGAAGACACTACGTTCAAACCAGACTCGAAAAAGAAACAGAACACTTCCGAGAAAGAGTTACTCCTGAGAAGTTTACACACCCCCGAAATGAAAAACCTTCTCGGAATGGATTTTTCCCGGCTTCCGCTCCGTGCACAGGTCCATTTTCTCTTGTTCCGAGGCAAGGAAGATTCCGCCGCCGCGGAACGGTTCCGCCTCGTCTTGGAAAAGCATCCTACGCTTTCTGACGACATCGCCTATTCGTTCCTCGCCACGGCAGAAGGGTCGGAATACGGCGAGACGATCCTCTCACTCGCGGAATCGCTCGATACCGAAACGCTTGGACCCATTCTGAAAAAATACGCCGAGATCACGAAGGATGCGGACGCCGTCGCGGATTTCATACGCTCGGAGTTTCCGAATCTTGATGAGACCGAAACGGCATCGGTCGCCGGGACGGTCACGAAAAACCTCCTCCGTCGCGGGCGCGATCTTCTTGTCGACCTCGCGAAAAATGTCGAAACCGATCATATTTCCCTCCTTCGGAAGCTCGATGACGTCAGCGCCGGCGTCGAACTCTATAAGAAAACGTTCCGGACATTGTACGAATCCGGAAAATTGAAAAACCCTGCCGAGATGGCAAACACCGAGATACTGACCCTGTCGCCGGAAGATCTCTCGGAGAAAGACAAAGAATGGATGCGCGGACTGTATCGGAAAAGTTATCCTGAATCGGAGTATTCCTCATCGTTTCGCGAAGCGATCTTTGCCGGGTTGGACAAGCGGCTGGAGAAAACGGGGCCCGGCACACGTTGTCACATTCTCAGAAGGGACGGCAAGAACGTATCATTCGTCTTTTTCGAAGATACCGGCACATCGAAAGACGGCCGTACCGAAAAATTCGGCAGTTCGTTCAATGTCGAGCCGGAATACAGGAGCGACATGGTCGGTGGAGCGTTCTGGGATACCTTTCTTTCGGCGGAAGCGGTAGGGTCGGTCATCACCATCACCGGAGATCACGCGTTGCCGAATCCGGTTTCCGACTTTTATGTCAATAAGAAAGGTTTCTTCGGCATCGGTATGCGAACGGTCGGCGATCGCCCACTCCCACTCCTTCAATACGATGAAAAAAGAAACGGGGAGCTTTTCACCAGAAAAACTGGAATGCCGATGACGTTCGATCTCGGGGAACGCATCGCGACCGACGGGATTCCGGACACATTCGACAAATGGATATCCGCCGAGAGAACCGATCGGAACGGGATGGAAAAAGCGATCGTCCGAAAGACATCCGAAGGGTTTTTACTGGCATATATCCTCCCGAACCCGAATGATACGGCGAAAAACGACGTCTTACTGATTTTCGAGAATCCGGATGCGCGGATGAAGATGATCGGTTCGCGTGAAATGATGCGGGATAGCGAAGCTGTTTCGGAATGACTCTTGCCACGCGATCTCGAAGAAAAAACGGGGGCTTTGAAAATATCTTGACGCCTGGCTGGCTCGCCGCGTCGAAGTATGATGCGATCACAATCTCACGAAATATTCGTCATCATCATAGTCTTCTACTTCGAACGGTTTCGGTCCCGACACCGTTTCCGGTGCCGACGCTTCATCAGCCGTTTCCGCCTCATCCGTGCCTGCGGTTGTTTTTACACTCCCCTTTTTCGGTTTATGAACCGACAACTCGGCCGGGCCCGGCGCCTTCCCCCACATATACTCGAAGATGTGTTTGTGAAGTTCATACATGAACGGGTCATGGATAATCACGCCGATCATCTTATCTTTCGAGAAAGTCACATATGCGACCGAACCATCATAGATCTCCATCGCACTCTCGAGCATCGGAAATCCCTTTTCCGACGGGATCAGTTTCGTATCCGTCACGGAAGGAGCTAATTTACCCATATATTCACGGGAAATTGCCGAGTCGAACAGGAAGAGTTTCTTTTCGATGCCGAGTTTTTCCCGCTTTGCCATGTATCGGCGGTTGATCGCGTCGATGTTCTTACGAACCGCTTCGATATCCGCATACGTATAGATGACCGTCTTGCTCGAAAGAGAGTCGTTCAAAACCTTCTCGATACCTTCGGGGCCCTCGTAGATCTCGATACCCGGAGCGCCGGAAACGAGATTGAAGCTAGAGATGAGCGACGGAAGCACGCTTTCCAGTGAAAACTCGGCATCCTTGAGCGCCTTCTGGCGGCTTTCGACCAATTCCCGAAGCAAAGAAGGGTGTTTCGGGGTGAAACGCGCAACTTTCCCGGTTTCTTCCTCCTTCTCGACCAATCCCATTCCGACCAACTCATCCAATACCTTATAGACGAGCCCCCGCTTGAGGGTCGTTTTTTTGGCGAGCGATCCGGCCGGCTCTGCGCCATGCGTCAACAAAGCCTCATACACCTCGCTCTGCGCCGGGGTCAGTATCGATTTTGAGAGGGTTTCCTGGTAGGACATAGGGGGTCTGGTAGTCAGTAGTCAGTAGTCAGTAGTCAGTAGTCAGTAGTCAGTAGGATCGTCTAGTCACTTGCCTTCTCAATAGATCTGATCAACCCAGAAATGAGTTTGTGCACCAGTATAGTTTGCTCAGAAAGTCGTGCGAAGGCTTCATTTTCGACATATCCTATATCGCGAGCAATAAGAATTTGATTTTGAAGTTCAGCGACCGATCCGAGAGCCATACTATAGAAATGCATCTTGTCTTTCGCTGTTTTTCGATTAAAACCCTCCGCGACGTTCGAAGTCACGGAAACAGCTGCCCTGCGAATCTGACTTGTCAAAGCAAAGATTTCCTCTTTCGGAAATGATTTTGTGGCCTTATAGAGGGAAATAACTAATATATGTCCCTCGCGCCAGGCAATCAAATCAGTGAACGATTTCGCACTTTCTCGTTTCTGTTCCATATTCATGCTGTATATAATCTATCCCTACTTGGTGCTGGTCGTTCCCGTTCCCGTTTCAAGCTCAGTCTACGTGCTACGTGCTACTTGCTACCTGATCCCTCCCCGCTCCCCGTCCCGTCCCATCCCTTCCTACTTCCTACTTTCTACTTTCCCTTCCCCGCTCTCACCCTTTACTACTTGCTACCGTCTACTTTCTACCCATTCTCCTCCTTCTATCTTACTCCCATTCCCCTCTTTTGTCAACGCATTGTGACATTTTATTCGCTCTTTCAATACACTTTTTCACTGTATTATAAGTAATTTTTAACAATACAGTCACACATTATTGACACTATAGCAAATACCTGCTATACTCTGCTGTTGAGATGAGAGAGCAAGAAGAGAGACCATCCTTCGCTAAAGCTACGGTTTGGCAAGGCAGCACCTTCAAGAAAACCAGTGAAAGATCATCCTTCGCCAAGTGGCTACGGAATGACGTACCCATCCTTCGCTAAAGCTCCGGCTTGGCAAGGCCCGTTGTTTGAGAGAGTAACGGAGAGGAGTACAGGTTCGGAATCCCTTCCGGCATCGCCCGGATCGGCAGGTTAGAGAGAGCCCCCTGGAAATCCAGGGTTCCATACCTCCCCTTCGTCCTCTTTCCAAGAACAAAAGATAGCTTGGAAAGCATAGTACCTTATTTAATTAGTGCGAACCGCCTTCAGCCATCACCTCGCTCGGTGATGCTGAGCAGGGGGATTAACCACCCTTTGAGCGGTATGTGGCCGAAAGTCCGGAATTACGTTCTGCGCCCATTTCATTCCTTCTTCCGAAAGAAGGATCGGAACGGACGCGAAACGAGAGAGATTCCGGGAGCAAGCCCAACTCCTACCCCGGTTCGCCAGGAGCGAATGCCTCGCATTCATCGGAAAATCCGATCAATGAGGGGCATGAAGATCCTTGAGAGAGACTTCCTATGAGTACTGTCCGCGAAAGCGGCCACGAAACGGGATGAACTTGAGGTGATCATTGACAACAGAATAGGTAGTAGCGATATCCAGATATGGATTTCCTCCATCGCCACGCCATAGCTTCAATGAAGCAGGTTTACCTGCTGAAACTGGAGCGAAGGCTGGCCTAGTCATATATCGGAGGCACTCAAACGTCATCCACGGAATCGCATGTCAATGAAAGTACAATGTGGGCAAAAGATATGGTCCGTGACCGAAAGGTGGCGGGCCGCTATCTCTGGCTCAGGGAGCGGAAGTAGGAAGTAGGAAGTAGCGCGGGCTTGGATTCCCCTTCGCCCTTTGGGAGAAGGTGCCTCGGTACCCCGAGGCGGATGAGGGGCAAGTCCCTGTCTACTGTCTACTATCTACTGTCTACTCACTACCTGCGACTCAATCCCCGTCGGAACTGCGGAAAGGAAGGCGTGCATGTCGTCTTTCCTTCCGCCGTCCCACCCAAAAGGAGGAGCATATTCTCCTCCGGACGGCAAAAATGTTTAGAAAAAATTTCAAATAACCGACCTGGGACCACAAAGTTCGGAATAATTCCGAATGGTTGCCAGGTGCAGAAAAAATGAAAATGAAAAATATAAGAGACTATGCCGATGCCGCTCAGGTAATGACGACATGTGTCCTTGATAGGACACAAAAAATTTTAAACAAGCTCATCGACCTTGCCGTCATCGGCGAGGTTCGGTATGTTTGTCAGCTCGAGCCCGAAGAGGTCGGGCTGATGATTGGACTTGCAAATGAGTACTACTCCTTGAGTGAGGGCGTAATACTCATTGAAATTGGGTGCGCCCGCATTGCCCTCGTAAGAGGGCCGGGCGACACCGCCTACGCTGCTGAAAAAATGAAGTATCCGGCTTATAAGAAGCCGGCAAGCGGCCCGTACGACATTTCCAGTCGCCAAGACTGGCTGTCAGCCCATCCGGAAGCAGGATGGGGCGGATACAATCCGACTGCACTTCCGGAGGGTATCAATCCGGAAATGGTTTATTACATCCTCAGTGGCGAAAGTGGGCCCGCCGCTGAGGAGGATGTGGCAAAAATTAAAGCCGTTGCAGACATCTGCGGCGGCACATACGAAGAGGAGGGCGACGTGGTTGCCTTCCACTTCGAGGACCGAACATACAGGGTTACGGTAAAACCCTGATCGGTCCGAAAGTGGTTGCTAGAGAGATATGGTGTCTCTCTAGCAGTTTATTCAGGACTCGATACGGATCGATTTTTGAAAGAGACTGTCATTCAAACAGGGAGAGGAATTGCTTTCATCGCATCATCCGTAGTTCTCCCATCCAAAACAACCAGCTCGAAAGGGCGCCTTGCGCGGCAGTCATGCGCCACGGATGAACAAGGTCTCCACAAGGAGGTATGCATGAGCAAAAATATTTTGGTGGTTTTCGGCGGTCAGGACCCAGAGGAGCAGGCGGCTCGCCGGGTTGCACGCGAAGCCGGGTGCGTGCTTGCCACTGCCACTACAGTAGATGGCAAAAAAGTGCACGCCGGCAACGCCTACCAGGCGACCGGCTACACAGTGGACGAGGGTGACGTAGCCGGTGTAACCGATGCGGTCACCTTCGAATGCGCGCCTGCGGCGGCTGGCGAGCTGCCGGTAGCAGCACGTTGCGACCATCACAACCCCGGCGATGCCGGCTATGGCCTACCTGCCGCAGAGTACTGGCAGGCATCGAGCCTTGGCCAGCTCTGCGCCGTCCTCAGCACGGAACCGACCGAGGAGCTCCGTATGGTCGCAGCCGGCGACCACTGCCCAGCCGATGCCTATGTTGGGCGTTGCCCGGGCGTCGATCCGGAGACGTTCTATGCATTCCGGCTGGCAGGGAAAGTGGCATTCTACGCCGCCAATCCCCGGACGGTCGAGAAGGCAAATCTGGACAAAATCCAGGCAGCCATCGAAGCGGCAAAAGCGCGACTCCTCGCTGCGCCGGAGGTCGACGGTGTTCGCGACTTGCGCGACGCCGGCGAAATCGACGAGTTGCCGGAGGCCGGGTTGCTTTTGGGGTTCGCCTACATGGCAGCTATCCCTGACGTCGACCGGGACCGCCAGCCGACCGGAAACACCAAGATCGTTCTTGGAGGTCACACGACCCCCGAGACGGTCGAGCGGTTTCTCGGCTGGGCAAAAACACTCACAAATCGCGTTGGGGAGCCGTATGGCAACCCGATCCGCGGTTTTGCGGGCGTCATAGTGAAATAAATTCTTCCGGCTGGAACCCGGGAGAATGAGAGGGAAGCAATTGGTTCCGCTTCCCCTCTTTATCAGACTCGCGAATATTCGTTGGTCTGTAGAGATTAAAAAAAATTAAATACAAACTTTAAAAGCCCTTTTGGGCAGGAGGTTGATATGGAAAAATTATGGTCAGTAAATAATGAGCTGTTGGGAACGGCTCACAAAAATCGTTACGGCGCAATTGTAGATTTCCGCCCCGCGACTGTTCAGGTCGAAGGGAAAAAAATACTGGTCGTCCCAGCAAAAGGAGTGCGAGTCGAGAAACTTCGTCTCGAGCCTGACGAAATTGTCAGGGTTGAGATTGAGGTGAACGCCCCACTTCATGGGGTGACCTCCTATAAAGAGGAGCTCCGAAAGGAGTTTCTTGGGTCGCAAATTGCGGCTCGCTCTTCCATTCAATACGAGTGGAGTGAGGAAGCGCTCCAAAAAGAGCGCGAGGAGCGTGAGCGCTCTCACAAGAAGACGGCAGCGTCGATGGAGGCATATGCCGCCTCCATGGCAGAGCTCTCTTTTGAGAACATTGCCGCAAGGGTCACCCGCCGGCAGGTGGAGCGGATCAAAAGCGGGAGTATTAACGAGAGGACGGTCAGCCTCATGGTTGATCGGATTCTTAGGGATTTTCTCGCAGAGAAGTTTCCCGGGATCCTCCTGGAGGGGAGCGTGTCCTCCTTGTGGCACGCGGCGAGCAACAAAATATGCTCGTCCGGATTCAAGGAACTTCTCCTGGAGCGCGACCGTTTGGAGCGCGAGAGAAGAAAAACCGAGTGGATGAGTCGGTAGGCTTGAATGAGTCCGGTAGGTTTTCTGCCTTTTCCATATCTGCCTTTTCCATAATAGAAGGCTCCTCACTGATCATAGTGGAGGTCAACCAAGATCAAACTATTGCCCGGAAAATTCCGGGCTAGTCTCCGAAATCGGAGATACAACAAGGTTATTGGGGAATGGTTCACTCCATTTCCCCTCTTTATCAGACCCGCGAATGGTTCGTTGGTCTGTAAAGAATTTTCTAAAAAAACGCCGGATTATATTTCGGCCGGAGGAACGGTGAAAAAAATAAAAATAAAAGACGGGATGGGTGGATCCCGTTGCGGTCGTGGCCGGACCGAAAAAACGGCTACCTTGAAGCGCCTGTCCAAGAAGGGTCGGCGCGAACAGGGAAAGAAAATCATCCGCGCGGAACGCGGGTGGTAAAAAAGTTTTTCTAACAAAAAAACGCTGGGCCTATTCCGGCAAGGAGGAAAATTGAAACTATTGTTGTTGGTATCGGCGGTGATGTTTTCTACCGCCGCATACTTCTCGTTTACTGCAATGCCGGTAAACGAGTTAGCAGGCACCGTAGCAATCTACGGTGGAATCCTGTGCGGTTATGCCGCCAGGAAGTGGGATTTGCGGAACCAGTAGTTACGGTTCCGCCTTTTTTCCAGGTCGTTAACGGTAATGATCTGAACGAAGGGTTATAATCCATTAATTTAAAATTGGGCCGCTTGCGAGGCGGTTGGGAATGAAAAAAAATATAAAGTTAGTAGCAAAAAAAATCGAACAGCGCACCAATTGCTGGGCGTGCGGAGAGTCCCTCGCTATGGCAGGGCTTCGTTATTGTCCCCAGTGCGGGACATATAACGAAATTATATTTAAGGAGGTGATGGTCCGACCAGCTGAGTACCGGCTGATCGTCGTTCTCTACTCGGTCGGCGACCGAGCGTACCGCGAGAAATTTCGTGACGCCTGTGTAGAAGAAGCGATCGCGACGATTCCGGATAACGCGACGCTGGAGCAGGTTATCCCGCTCTGGCAGACCGCACCGGAACGGCCAGCAGACTACCGAACCACCAAAGAGTGGGCGGATGCTGGGTACAAGTGTCCGTCGTGCGGTTGCGACACATCGCACTCCGGCTGTCGTCCGGAGTGTATGTTCTGCGGGAATATCTAACGGCCAAAAAAATAAACTAAACCGCCGACCGGATCGCAACGCGATCGGAAGGCACATCTCCCACCCAGGTGGGAAAGGAAGAAAAATGAAAAGAAAATATATGAATATGAAAATCAATTATTTTCTTAACCCTGAAATGAAGGGTGAGAAGGTAGTCGTCGTCTCGATAGAGACGAAAAATATTTCGATGACACGGCACATCGACGCTGTCGCGACCGTGTCGGTCGAGGTCGAGTTGCCTCCGATGGCGGAGGTTGGATTTGACGGCGACGCCTTCGTCGTCAAGTACGAGTCGGTCATCAATGACCGCTCGTATGAGGAACAGAATTTTTGCGGGACGCTGGATCGCCGGCACACCCGCATAGTGCGGATTCGCACAAATATGTACGAAGACGAGCTGGCCGGCGTCGTCAAGGCGTTGGATGCCATCGTCGAAGAGGCGAGGGCGGAACACGAAATTTGTGCCGCCATTGCGATATCAAAGATGGATGAATAAAGGGTCCCGAGAAGCTGCCCTAGTATAAGGCTCCTCAATCATAGTTCCTTTTGGTTTAACGCCAGCAGATGAAAAGTTTGGTTTCTTTTCATTCTGCTGGCACAGTTTTTCGAGTTCTTGGACGATTCGAGGGTTCGAAATGATTGTCAGATTCGTTCTTTGAAAAGTCTCCTCCCTTTGTTTCGAGATTCACACATGGCCTTGGGTTCGGTGAGAGTCCTCTCATCCTCTCGCCGGTCCGATGCCGTGTGGCGAATTATTGAAATTAAAAATGCTCTTCGGAGCGGGGAGGAGATTATGATGCCCTTTGTTTGTTTCTTTTTGGTGCCCATTTTGCAGGCGATCAAAAAGACGTCGGACGTCGCCGAGCGACTATCCGAAAAATTAGAGGCCCTTTATACGGGTCTCATACACAACGCAGAAAATATTGGGGGGCTTCCGCACCCTCCATCTAACGAGGACATTCTCGCTGTCCTCACGGATAACGAGAAAAATATCTTGGAGGGACGGCGAGCGTCGGATCCCGTTTCCCTCCTCAACTACGTGACTGAGGAGGAGACAACGGAGATTCTCGCTCGTCTCGGGTGGTAGGTTATGGAGAAACACTACATCAATGCATGTTTTGTTTCTCCCCTTTATTCGGATGACAAATAACATTGTCGTTCGATTGAGGATTTGTTCTTTGAAAAGCTTCCTCCCTTTGTTTCGAGATTCGTACATGGCCTTGGGTCCGCGAGAGTCCTCTCATCCTCTCACTGGTCCGATGCTGTGTGGCGAATTTTTGAAATTAAACATGCCAAATGTAGAAGTTCTTTGAACACTGAATAGAAATATAAGTTGATTGCCTTGAGTATTTTTTGAGAAGAATATTGGGGGCAGTTTAACTTATATTTCAATAAATTAAAACGGACCCGTTCGTGAGGGCGGGGGGAAGATGAAAAAGAAAACAAAAGCTATTGAGGTTCGTCAGTTTTTCAGAAACGAACTTTGTGACCCTTTCGGGTCAATCGACTTCGACCTGGCGATGGAAAATCGTGTAGGCGAAGCCAAAAAAGACTGGCAAGGCTATCTCCTGCCAGTAGTGCTCGACGGAAAGCACTACAGCCTGGTATTCAGCGATCCGACCTACGATGCCGCGCACTGCGAGTATGCCCTTTTGCATGAGGGCAGGGAGCTTTCTTGGGCACGACTTCAGACGTCCTCTCCGGACGGTGTCAGATTTTGGTTGATGTTTATTGCCAAAATCTGGATGCACGCTGCTAACAATAGCAGTAAGGAGGATTATGAGGAGGTGCTCGCCGGCATCGAATCGGTGTTCACCACTCCCGACAAGTACAATTACCCGTGGGATCGCGACGGACACGGTGGGTGTTACCGTTTACGTGATGCCTTCGGGGCATTGAGTGAGCGGATAGACCGCCTGTCCTCAGTAAACCTCGGCTGTAATAAGCCGACACCGGACATTTCTTTCGGTGTAAAACAGGATGAGGGAGGGTCTTTCAGTAAACTCGTTGTCCGATGGGATGGTGAGATGACGCCGTGCCGGTACTTGTCGGTGACGTATGAACCCTTCAGGAAGACGGGCCCTCAACTTCTTGTCGAGTGGGATACGGCCACTGGAGAGGAGAGTTCGTTTCTCAACCTCCCGTCTGCTGCTATGAAATATGCAGAATCGGACGAGGCGGCAAGAATCGAGCCGCTCAAGAATATCTTCATCGAGGCGTGTAAGCTGGGTGAGATTGACGTGAGCGATCTTGAAGCCGACTCCAGGGGCACCGAAGAAGCAAAGCGACGCCTCTTCAAGCACGCAACCGACCTTCTCGAGATAGCTGCTGCAAATGGAGCTGTTGGAGGCAGAGAAAGTCAATAGCGGAAGGCACGAATTTTTTTGTTCTTTGTCAGAGGTTAAGCGAAAAATACCCAACACGGTCACTTTCGCGGTTCGCACCAGGATGGTTATCTTGGTGCAGCTTTTTGAGAACTTGATGAATCATCGAGTTTTCAAATGAGCTTTTCATAATCAAAACCAAAAATGGAGGTGCGATGAACGCACTGGTAGTACCCGCGCGAGCGAATGTGTCGCGCAAATCGAATTTCGTCAAAATCGTTTTCACCGACCCACTGAAGACATTTTGGGATGACGTCTGTATCGCTATTCGGGAGGTGTGCAAGCGTCACCCGAACTACCGCATTCCGGTGGACAATGGCGGCGCGTGCGGACGGACGGACCAAGGCGAAACAATCCCGATCAATAGCCTCGGGAAGTGGCTCTTCGGGACACCTGGGTACCGGAGTCACAAGCTTCTCGACGGCGAAATGAGAAATGGACAATTTGTGGTCCGTTTCCATTTCCCGAACGAAGTACCTCAGGAAGTCAGACAGATGCTCGAGAGCATCACGCCGGAATCGATCAAGGAGCAATGCTCATATTGGGGCAACCGAGAGTACGAGGATCAATGGGTCAATACTCGCAGAGAAATCTGAGTATTTCGTAACGCCAGGATGAGGTCTCAACGAGACCGCTCCCCTGGCACAGTTTTTCGAGTCCTTGGACCATTCGAGGATTCGAAGTGACTGTCGGATTCGTTCTTTGAAAATTGAGTAGAAATTAATTTAACCACTCTTTGTGTTTTTTGGAAAAACAAAGAAAATATTTTTGAGTGGTTAAAGTAACTTTCAAAAAATCAGTTTTGTCACAAAAAAATAAAAGTGACGAGGCGCATCAGGAGAAAAAATGAACTGGATGAGGAAACTAAAAAAACTCGGTTGCAACCACACGAACGTTTCGTTTCTCCGCAACATAAGCGGAGACGAGATCAACTACTCCGGCGGGAGGAGGAGTACCTGGGTCTGCGACCGTTGCGGGGAGGTCATACTGGATGGTCCGCTGTTCCATAGTCCGAAGGTCTTCAGCTTTGACGCTGAGACAGACGGTCTGTGGGGGCGACCATTTGCCCTATCTGCTGTCGTATACGACAGCAGTCCTATTGGAAATACGCTGACCCAAATGGGCCAGATGTATTCGGTCGTAAAGACCGGCCACCCAGCAAAAAGCTTCGTCGGGTATCTCGGACCCGATGCCGTCACAGACGGATGGGTTCGCGAAAACGTGCTTCCAGCCCTCAAGGAGTTGGAGCCGACGCACGACTCGTACGAATCGATGTTGTCGGACTTTGCTGCGTTTTATATGCAGCACAAGTCTGAAGCCGATATAATCGCGCATATCGGCGTCCCGGTGGAAAGCCAGGTCATCGAGGAAATGCACCGACTCGGACTCATCGGAGAATGGGACGCGCCATTTCCGATGATAGATGTCGGGAGCGTTTTGAAGGGGCGCAGTGAAAATCCGCTGTCTGTGGACGAGTACAACGCTCGCCACCAGACTTTGCGGAACTTTCCGGAAGTATGCGGGCTAAGCCCACATCACCCGCTATATGATAGTATTGCGGCGGCGGCGGCATACTATCACCTTCTCGGAAAGAAGGTCCGGCAGTAAACAAGCGCCAGGAGAGGGAACGGGAAGTGGTTTTCCCCTCTTCCCTCCCTGGCACAACTTTTCAAGGGTTTGAGATAAATCGAATCCTTGAATGAGTTGGTCGAAAGAGAAGTGAGATTTGAGAAGTGCGTAGTGAGGAAGACGAAAATAAAAAGTCGAATTCGTTCTTTGAAAAGCTTCCTCCCTGTTTCGAGATTCGCACATGGCCTTGGGTCCGCGAGAGTCCTCTCATCCTCTCGCCGGTCCGATGCCGTGTGGCGAATTTTTGAACTTAAACAGGCTTTGTTTAATAATTCCCGCACGCGAACAAGGTCTCCCTGTTCGTATCCAGGATCTATGCAACAACGTAGCTTTCCGGCATACCGAGCATCGTCATCCGATTAAGTACCTTCAATCGGAGAAGCAGTGATGTATGTTG
>CAITOC010000073.1 GCA_903893925.1 Candidatus Moraniibacteriota bacterium | reverse complement strand
GCGGAAAGGCAGGTAACCCGCGGAGCCCTATCTGTAGATAAGGCGACAAGGGGTACACGCGTTTACGCCGAAGATCATAGGCGCAGTAGGTATGTTCCTAACGGATAGGCTCTAAGTATCTCTCTCACATCTCACCACGATAATAAGCCGAAAAATACGGTTTGTCGTCTGAAATCCGTACATTTCGGCTGCCCCGACCGTCTCGCCAAGCGATCGTCGCGGGCGGACAAACCCTTCAAACTTCCTCGGGTTACGAGTGTAGCCCTCGACGATTTTCAGTGTTTTTCACCCAGAGGGTGACCAACCTCTGGTTGGCGCTCAAACGAAATTTCCGGATTTCAGTTCGACATGAGATTTGAGAGAGATACTGAGGGGAGTGTGCTCTATTTTAAAATCACAAATGACGGACATTCCTGACGGCATCTATTTCGACAGTTTCGGGAAAGAGGACCCGCCAGGCTTGATGAATCTGGAAGGGAGTGAAAGTGATCCAGTGGACTTTGTTCCCGGCGCTGACGGTCGAAGTTGACTCGATCGGGCTTGAGAAGGCATACTTGTCGACCGTGAAACAATGGATTTGCCGGAAAAACTTTCCGCGACCGTTCTTCCCCGGACGAAAGACTACGGGAGTGTTTTTTTCTCTGGCAAGAGAGCTGGTCGGTCAGGTTTCAAAGAATGGGCTTCAGGGGACTGCGATGACGCTTTGCTCGGATCGAACGAGCGAAGTTCGTTCATAGAGTGGCGTTTGTAAGCCCCGCTAGATTTGAGTGTTTTCTCAGCGGCACGGATTGTTTCTTGACGAGTAAGTGCTCCACTTATCCGCATATCTTCGAGCGTCTTGACGAAATCCCCCTCCGTGAAGCCAAAGCGATCTTTTGATTTCGACACATTACCACCGCCGGATTGAAAAATCCTTTTCCCGAGTTCCTTACGTTGGGAATAGGTGAGTGTCCCCTTCAATTCCTTGTGTTCATTCAAGAATGCGTCGGCGACCCGGTATTCCTTGCCACCAGATCCGAGCTTCTTGACCGTGTCCCGACTCATGAGCATCTGGTTCATCTTCGGTCTTTTTCCTAATAGATACGATGCCATAAGAATAGAATTGAATGATTATTTTCAACGGGATATCATTATCATGTCTCGCAGTGAGAAGTATGATATAAAACGGAAAGCACTGAAACAGCACGTGACTCTCCCCTTTTTGCTCTATCCGTTTTCTACGGTGACATCCGGCCTATTTTGTAAGCGGTTCACAAAAAGAAGCGGAGAGAGACCAGCGACAGCCATGAACAGCCCGGCAAAGCCGAGAAATGTCGGGAGTGTGATGCTTCCGATGACAAGGCTGCCAACGAACATATATGCCGACGCGCCGAGGCGTTGAGAAAAGCTTCCGAGCGAAAGGATGCTTGCACGGACCGATGACGAAACGGCATGATTGATACTCACCATGATCCTCGAATCAAAGTAACCACGAAACAGGAATCCGACGAAGATAGCGGATACCGAGAGCATCGGAACGGACGTGAACCCGATAAGAGGAACAGCTATGACCAAGATAAGAAATGCGACCGTGAGCGGAAGCTTCGGCCACCGTCGATAGACTATCGCTCCGAAAGCGGCAAACAAGGTCGCGATGCCCGGTACGATTCCCCACCAACCCAGAGGTAGGCCAATGAGACGAAATAGGTCGTTGTAGAGCCACTTGAGACTATAAAAGAACGAGCCGACAACGAACGAAATCGCCAACAGACTCGTGAGAAGCCGGCTCTTTCGTACGGAAGAAAGTCCGGCGAGCGCTATTCCAAGTGCGTTCGAGCTGTATTCTCCACTGTCGCGTCGAAAGGATATTGATAATGCGAAGAGACAGGCACCGGCCTGTGCGAGGGCCGAAAGCAGAAGTGGGAGGCGCAAATCGATGGTCGCCGAAAGGCCACCAATCGAAAGAGCGACGAACATGGCGGATTGTGATGACACCTGTACGGTAGGATAGTCTTTTGAGAAATCAGGCGAGACATCGTGCAAAAGTGCCGTATCACTTCCCGAAACGAGGCTATCACCGAGAGCTATGAAGAGGAATCCGGCGATGAAATACGTTAATCCGATCGTGGATATCGGGAAGGCCAAGAGCAGAAATCCGGCGACCAGCAACGCATATCCGGATGCGATAGCGACCCGGTGCGAGTAGAGATCTCCGATGACGCCGGTCGGATATTCGAGCGCGATGGCGACGATATAATACATGCCGAGCAGGAACAGCGTCTCGGGCGTCGAAATACCTCGTGAGTTGAGATAGAGGACCATGGTCGGCAACCAAAATCCTGACGAGTACAGCACTTTCACAAACAACATTTTTCGGAAGTCGGTCATAGAGAGTATGCATCAGCCGAAGATCCGTTGTATGATCGTCTTCCGTTTCGTACCAGCATCCGGACTCGCAGTCTCATGAGCGGGCTCGGAAACGTCAAACGTTTTTTCTTCCCGTTTCGTTTCCGGTTCTTCCGGATAGGTGAAATATTTCGGATCACGGTTTTCCGTCAGGAGCGCGTCGGCGATACGTTCGATACTCCCCTTTGAAAGGCGGGAATTTTTATCGGAATAGAGCTCACCAAGAATAGCACGAAGCGTGTTTTCATCGAGTTTTCCGCCTTCACCGACATGCGATAACATGACTTTGAGGCACTGGTTCCCGATTAGGTTGCTCTAGATCCTTCTTTTGAGCTAAGATAAGCACAGATTCGTGCTTTTTTTGTTGCAGAAAGTAAAAATGACCTTTTTTTGATGAAATCTATGCCCAAAAAAAGTGCTGTCCACACTGTGGAAGCATCAGCCTCAAGCGATACGGAACGCGTACGTTTTCCCTCTTCACAAAACAAGATTGGAAGCATATCGCAAGGCAACGATACCGATGCCTTGACTGCTCCCACGTCTTCCATGATCCACTCTCTGCCATCGGTATGTTCGAGTACGAGATGATTGAACAAGCAGCCTTTATGTATCTCCGAGCGATGTCGTTTCAATCGATCGTCGATATTTTGCAAAGTTGGTTCAACAAGGATGTCT
>CAITOC010000072.1 GCA_903893925.1 Candidatus Moraniibacteriota bacterium | reverse complement strand
CGCAGGAGTCCGAAATCAATCAGCCGTTCATCACGAGTGGAGCCGACGGACCGAAGCACCTCGTCATGAAGCTCTCCCGTGCCAAGCTCGAGGAAATCGTGCATGACCTCGTGGAAGCGACCCTCGTGCCGGTCAAGAAGGCGCTTGCCGACGCGAAGCTCGGCGCCAAGGACATCAATGAAGTCGTCCTCGTCGGTGGCATGACCCGTATGCCGCTCGTCCTTGCGACCGTGGAGAAGTTCTTCGGCAAGAAGCCGAATATCTCGGTCAATCCGGACGAAGTCGTCGCGATGGGCGCGGCGATTCAGGGTGGTGTGCTCGAAGGGTCGGTCAAGGACGTGCTCTTGCTCGATGTCACTCCGCTCACGCTCGGTATCGAGACCATGGGCGGTGTGCGCACCGCGCTCATCGAACGCAATACGACCATCCCGGCGTCCAAATCGCAGACCTTCTCGACCGCGGCGGACAATCAGCCGTCCGTCGAGATCCACGTGCTCCAGGGTGAGCGCGAGATGGCCGCGGATAACAAGTCTCTCGGACGGTTCATCCTCGATGGTATTCCGCCGGCACCGCGCGGCATCCCGCAGGTCGAGGTGACCTTCGATATCGACGCCTCGGGCATCCTCTCCGTCACGGCCAAGGACAAGGCGACCAACAAGAGCCAGTCCATCCGTATCGAGGCCTCGACCGGTCTCAAGGACGAGGAGATCGAGCGTATGAAGAAAGACGCCGAACTCCATGCCGAAGAGGACAAGCACAAGAAGGAACTCGTCGAGGCGCGCAATATCGCCGACACGCTCTCCTACACGACCCAGAAGGCGATCAAGGATGCGGGCGACAAGCTGACCGAGGACGAGAAGAAACCGGTCGAAGAGGCGCTTGCCGAGCTCGACAAGGTCAAGAACGGCGACGATCTCGAAGCCATCAAGAAGGCCAGCGAGACCCTCTCCGAAGCGGCACAGAAGATCGGTGAGAAACTCTACAAGGCAGCCCAAGAAGCCGAAGCCGCTGCCAAGACAGGTGAGCCCGCTGCCTCCGCATCGGATGATGCTACGGCGAGCCAAGCGAAAGATGCCGAGGTGGACGACAGCGCCCCGGCAGATGGGGAGAAAAAGTAACTTCTTTCTTCCAGTTCCCTGTCTGGGAGTGGGCATCTCTGCCTGCTCCCCTTATGAAGGGGAGCTGTCGAGTCTTCGAGACTGAGGGGTGTTGGAGACTAAAAAATCAAGAACCGCTCCCACAAGGGGCGGTTCTTGATTTATCCTCCAAATAATGCTATTCTCGCGGTATGAAACAGGAAATCGACATCCAGGCTTTGAGGCCGTTATTTGCAGCCGGGGGCGTCTCGTACGCCGGTGTTTTCGGCTCGTTCGCGCGAGGCGAGGCGACCGAATCGAGCGACCTCGATCTTTTGATCCGCCTTGAGCGTCCGCTTTCCCTCCTCCAATTGATCCGTTTCGAACGAGAACTTTCCGAGCATGTCGGTCGGGACGTGGACCTGGTGACGGAAGATTCCCTGAGCCCACTGCTTCGTGACGAGGTGATGAGCGATGTCAGGACGATTTATGAAAAAGGATAACCTGTACGCGGGTCATATCATTCTTGCCGTCAAGGATATCGAGAGCTATATTAAGGGTTCGGATTTCGAAACGTTTTCCAAGGACACATTGCTTCAAGACGGCGTGATTCGCAAATTGGAAATCATCGGCGAGGCTTCCAAAAGACTTTCGCTGAAATTCAAGGACGCGTTCCCGGATATCCCATGGAAGGATATTTGTGGTATGCGTGACAAACTCGTACACGATTATTTCGGCGTGAACCTGCAGGCCGTCTGGGAAACCGCGACCACGGAAGTCAGTCCACTCGGTCAGGTCTTAAGTGATGCCGAACCTGCCCGCAATACTTCTGATGCTTCATCGGATGTAGTCGGGGTGGAGGATAACCATTCCGAAGCTGGCGCGAAGGATGGGGACAAGAAGTAAATTAGCCAAGGGCAAAGGGATTTTCCCTTCGCCCTTAAATATTGACATTGAGATAAGACTGATGGAAAACGAAGATAAAAAACATGGACTATTGTCCAGTCCTTAGATTACTATTATGGAAAACCAACTAAATTCTGAAAAATCTTACAAAAATATGAACGAGGAAAAAACCAGCAAAGCAAAGAAACTCATCAATGAATTTGTTAAAAATGAAGCTCTCCGATTAGAAAGAGATAATTTTGCATTCGGCATCATCGGTGTAACAATGGGTTATATAGGCATAACCTATTGGTTAAATGAAATCCGTGCGACTACATCACTATGGTTTTTGTGGACTCTGATTATTATTCAGTTTTCTTTATATCTTGAAATCTTTATAAAAAGCGGTCGCCGCTATGAAGCATGCGGTCTTAATAAAAATATCAGCTACATTGCTTTCATTTTTCTTGCTATTTTGGGAAAAATTAACGGTTTGGAAAGGCTTTGTTTAATAATTCCCGCACGCGAACAAGGTCTCCCTGTTCGTATCCAGGATCTATGCAACAACGTAGCTTTCCGGCATACCGAGCATCGTCATCCGATTAAGTACCTTCAATCGGAGAAGCAGTGATGTATGTTG
>CAITOC010000071.1 GCA_903893925.1 Candidatus Moraniibacteriota bacterium | reverse complement strand
AGTCACAAATCCCCCTCGCTCCCCCTTCCCGAAAGGGGGAGACATATCTTTCTTCGCTTGTACTGTAATCGATATCTCCCTTTCGAAAAGGGAGTACCGAGTCTTCGAGGCACGTCGGTCGCGTACGACTGTGTCGAGGGGAGGGATTTGTGCTTGATCGGTCGAAGTCAACATATCATTTTTAAGAATATGTCGAGTAAAATATCTTTAAGAAAACAACCCAATCGGGAACCAGTGCCTCATTTTTAAGAATATGTCGAGTAAAATATCTTTAAGAAAACAACCCAATCGGGTACCAGTGCCCAGTTTTCAAGAATTTCAATTGAAATCGTGCGGAAAATATTTTATAAGATTATTGCTATACAGAAGCAAAAATCGGCTATCTGATAAAAATTAACGGGACACTAGTGGGATTACGTATAATTTTTAGTACATCCCCTCGTTGTTCATTGAGTTCTTGTCTAACTTGTTCACTATTCTCTGTTATGTGATTCCGTTCCCGCTCCCGACTTTGACCACGTAAAATTCCGGCTACGAAATCACGGGGCATGCTTTCAACTTTTCACTTTCTACAGAAGATCTTCTCGTCCGCGGTCTTTCAGTTCGGCGATGAGGGTCTTGATGTCGGCGGCACGGTCGCGTCGCGTGACGAGCAGCGCATCGTCGGTATCGACGATGACGAGGCCATCCACGCCGAAGATGGCGATGGTCCGTTTGTCTCCGCCATAGACGAGATTGCCGGAACTTTCGAGTTCGACGGTTTTTCCTAATCCGAAACTATCGTGACCGTTCCTATGCTTGAGAAAGTCGAAAAGCGACCCCCACGTACCGATGTCGCTCCACTGAATCGGAGACGGGATGACGATGCGTGACGAAGGAGGGAGTTTTTCCACTACAATTGGCTCGATAGCCTCATTTTCAGCTTTTGCATACGATACTTCGATCGGGGCGCCACCTTGTATTTCTTTGAGTATATCCGAGAGTGTCGGCGAGTGCTCCGCTATCCAGCCGAGCATGCTTTCCGCCTTGAAGATGAAGTATCCGGCGTTCCAGAGGTATTGCCAATCAGCGAGATACGTTTCGGCCGTTTTCTGGTCCGGTTTTTCCTTGAAGGCATCGACGAAGAAGATACGTTCCGAACCCTCTCCGCCGAATTCCTCTCCCATACGGATATAGCCGAGCCCGGTGTCGGCGACCGTCGGATTGATGCCGATGACCGCGAGCTTATCAGGATTTTTGGCAATCGTTTCCATAGCCAGTCGGAGCGACGAGACGAACGCCTCACCATTCTCGATGGCATGGTCGGACGCGATCGTCGCGATGGTCGTACCGGGGAGTCTGGTTGTAAGGAGCGTCGCGATGAGGCCGATGGCCGGGCCTGTGCCCTTTTGCGACGGTTCGAGGAGGAGTCGGTCCTCGGTGATATCCGGAAGCAACGCCAGGATGCGTTCACGATATTTCACTCCGCTCGAAACGAAGATCCGATCGGCCGGCACGATCGCTTTCGCCCGGTCGTAGGTCTCTTCGAGGAGCGTCTTGTCCGAGACGAACGATTGGAATTGTTTCGGCGTGTCTTTGCGCGACAGTGGCCACAGGCGCGTTCCGGATCCGCCGGCCATGATGACGATAGCGAGGTTTTCGTTTCGTGTTTCCATAAATGGGGATGATACGGAATTAATTTGATTTGTTCCAGTTTGCTCTTCCGTTTCACTCAACACCACACCACAAACGGATGAAAATCCTCCGAGGACCGTCCTCGGAGATCTATTGAGGGTTGCAGATACAGCATACGTCGAACGGCTCCTCCGCACAAGATTATTGCGTCACACCTGAAAAATCTGCCTCCCAAACAAAATCAAAATTATCCTATCCTCGTAGAGACGGGACATGCTCCGTCACTACGAACCGATACCACACCACAAACGGATGAAAATCCTCCGAGGACCGTCCTCGGAGACCCGGAGTAGCCTCCGCCACGACTCCGGCGTGGCAAAGCTCAGCCTCCGCCAAGGCTACGGCATAGCAAGGCAGGACTCTGGATTGCCACGGATGATTACATCCTCGCAAAGACGGGCCTTGCAGGGGAGCAGGCAGAAGGGAACAGACCCCTTGATCCTT
>CAITOC010000070.1 GCA_903893925.1 Candidatus Moraniibacteriota bacterium | reverse complement strand
TCCTTCCCGGCACGCGTACGAATCAGCAATAAATCGCTTCTCGAAGATCGGCCCTATTGCCGCGACCAAGGAATGTTGCACGACACGATCTCGAAACGCCGGCGCCGAAACTTGCCGTGTCTTGGGCTCAAACACCATGAACCGCGTATATGGTGCGGGCGAATATCGGCCGGATTCGAGCAGATGTTTCAATCTTCCAAGCTCGTATTCCAGGGAAAAATCAAACGAACAAACGTTTTGATGTTCCTTCTTTCCCTGTCGTGCCCGGGTATATGCCCGCAGTAGCGGCTCGATTTCACAAATCCGTCTGAACATATGAAAAGACAGAGTGAATATCTTGTCAGCATCTAGTCTCCTCCCCTTTCCTATTCTTCTCCACCTCCATCTATCCCAGCCCTCATATTTTTCATTTTTTGATTTGCATTTTATATTTATTTCCGCCCCCGCACCGTTTTCGAAAATATGCGTTTCCCGAACCCATTTTCCCCGTGCCTCTTATTGTAATACGAAAGAAGCACGAGGATACGGGCTTTGTGTTTTCCCCCGACTCGCGGAAACCGGATATTCCGGCACGGCAATCGCCGATACATCCCTAATCGGGCGACGGAAAGGACCTTGTGATCATTCGGATCATCCGGGATACGCATCCGTAGGCGCGCACCACACATCCGGCGCAGTTTCAGGACTGTAGTCCCATGCGTTCATCACTGGCGCAGCGAAACCCGATGTTGTTGTTCTGATTCCCCGGCGTATTGTTCAAATTCAGTGCGAATGCCCCTGCATTCGACGTATTGTTCCAATTCCCGCCACGTTAGAAAGCGTATGCCGCGCGCTTCGGTCCTCCCCTCATACACACCGTATCATACCCGCTTTGGCGATTCCATCCATGCGTTCAGCATACGCCCTATCTCGTTTATCTTGTCCACACCGGCCGAATATTGCCCCACGCTCACGAATCTCAAATCCTTCGCAAGACGAAGCAAAATACGAACCACATCGAGATCGTCCGATGCCTTTTTCTGAAAGGCTATTCGTTCTCCTCCGCATTTCTTGTTTGCTTCGACCACAGCGACAACCATCGAGATCGCACGCTCTTCCATTGCGCGTCCAATAACGAGTCGATGACTTTGTGGGATCCTATTGATAATCGGATAGAGCCACACCGTAAAAGCATACGTCTTCTGGAAGATAATCAGTTTCTCATGCATAATCAACCGTCATTTTTTTGATCAGTGGTCAGATACGATCCCATTTTTCCGTTTTATCAACAATGACAGTTCGACGCTGTATTCTTCTCCATAAGAGCCATAACGACGATGACTCCGATCGCTATCCCGATCGCGTCGATACCGACGTCGGAAAGTTTTCCCTCGCGCCCGGGAACGAACAATTGGTGTGTCTCGTCCGAGAAGGCATAGAGAAGTGAAAGCGTGGCGGAGAGTATCACTGAAAAACCAAACCGTTCCTTCGAATAGGTCAATAGGAATGAGTTGAGCGCAAGGAGTACTAAGACAAAATATTCGAAAACATGTGCGCCCTTGCGTTCGAGGAGGAGCGCAAACGGCATATCCGTTCCGGAAACCGCTCCCGGCATCGACGAAAAGAAAAAGATGACTCCCATCCAGAGCATCAGAAGCGAGTAGGCTCGAGAGCGGGAAATGCACATACGGTTATTTTCCGTTTTTCCCATACCGTTCACGGACGTCCCGATACAGTCTCGGCAACGCATAGAACGGTAGCCAGATCCACAGTGTCATCCGGAGAAATTTGTCGAGTGATTCGTTCAGTGTCATACGATTTTCATTAGGAGACCTTCATGAGATCATCGGGGCTTCCGCTCCCACCGGTAGCGGCACAGCGTGTCAAATCATAGATAGCGTCCTTCTTCTCGACGATGATACGCCATCCTTCTTTCTCCGCAGCCGTCTTGAGATTCAAATTCGGATTGAATGCGATCGGATGTTCCACGATACGAAAGATGCCGATATCCGATTCCGTATCCCCGATACCGTACGAATCGGAAAGATCGACGCCGTTCTCCTCCGCATATCGCTTCACAACCTCGTTCTTGGCTTTGGTCGGCTCGAAAGACGCTCTCCCGGTATAGATACCATTTCCGTCTTTCTCGTATACACTCCCGTATACCTTGTCGAACCGGAGGTATTTCTCATTATATTCCTCCACGACCTCGATCGGCGATCCGGATACGGCGATGATATGCCGACCTTCCGCACGAAACCGCCGGATAAGCGCCTCGGAAAAAATATACGTCCGCTTCATATGAAACGAGATGACTATCCGGCTCGCCTCGCGGACCTTCTCTTCAGACACCCCCTTGATATGCTCGGCATAGAGGCTTACGATCGCATTCCGATAGTCCTCGTATGTCCCCTCATGTTCCAGCCAGCCGGAATAGACCTCGGTCAGCCGCTTCCGCACATCGACCGGAAACGCCCCGAGCCACGACAGTTCGTTTATGAGTTCAAAATGAAGATTTTTTCGAAAAATGGTCCCATCGATATCAAATACAGCAAGCTTCCTTTGTTCCATGCTCTGATTTTCACTGATTAGCTCCTTTCTCTATTGTACTCATGAGCGAAAAAAGGGCAATTCCCGTCGCTACCGAGACATTGAGCGATTCCTTGGCTCCCCGCATCGGTATTTCCACCACGACATCGCTTTCCTCAAGCACCTCCGGCGAGACTCCTTCGGTCTCATTGCCGACGATGAGCGCGACATCCCCTCGTGGCTTGTACGAGCGATAGTCAACACTTTTTTTATCCGATTCAAGCGAGACGATTTCGACACCATCGGCCCGAAACGTTGCCAACAGCTCGAAGAGGTCGGAAACCCGTTCCCAGGGTACACCATACTCCGCCCCGAGTGCCGTCTTGGCAAGAGATTTTTCCGCATCCGTTTTCCACTGTCTCCCAAGCTCTGCCGGCGCCTGCGTATACCCCGAGAAATAGATTTTCGAAACCCCCGCTCCGTCCGCCGTCCGGATCATCGCGCCGACATTGTGCGCACTCCGAATATCATGAAGGATGAGAAAAAGCTTGTGAGACATAGAACGGGATAGAAGTAAGAAATAGGAAGTGAGAAGTGAGAAAAAGCCTTTCTTGTAAATTCGTAATCAGAGTCAATTGTCATTTCTTCTCTCTGTATCCGCAAGGGTTTTTCTGAAAATCCGTGGCGGTCCAGTATTTCTATTTCTGTTCTTTCTGGATTGCTTTAGAGCCTATCCGTTAGGGTCTCCGTCACGAGCCGTACGATCTTCAAGCGGAAAGGCGGGTAACCCGCGGAGCCCTATCTGGATAAGGCGACAAGGGGTACGCGCGTTTATGCCGAAGATCGTAGGCGCAGTAGGTATGTTCCTAACGGATAGGCTCTTAGTCATGAATATTCATATTCATTCCTTCGCAAAGACCGAAAGACTCTATTCTCATTCCCACTCCCATTCGTAAATTGTGAATCGAAAATTGATCATTGTTCCTGTTCCCTGCTTCGCCACGCCGTAGCCTTGTCGTAGGCTGGCATCGCCACGCCGTAGCCTTGGCGTAGGCTGGCATCGCCACGCCGTAGCCTTGGCGTAGGCTGGTTCCCCGTTCCCCGTTCCCCGTTCCCCGTTGTCAGTTGTAAGTTGTCAGTTGTAAGTTGTGAGTTGTAAGTTGTCAGTTGTGAGTTGTCAGTTGTGAGTTGTGAGTTGTCAGTTGTGAGTTGTCAGTTTTTGGCACGAAACAGCTCCCTCGCCGTATCCCACACCGCCGGCTCGCCCTTCGTCTCCTTGAGCCAATACCACCATTCCACACCCCAAAGATATGCCTCTGAAAATCCCACCCTTCGGGCATAGTCGACATACTCGCGAAGCAGGCTCGGATTCATGGTCTGATACTGTTCCTCTACGGTCGCATCCCCGACCCACCCTTTCGCCCATGGTTCTGCCTGGAGTTCCGCAACGATGAATCGACTTTTTCCCATAAACAAGTTCAGGAGCGCCGCCTTGAAACGGTAGTAGTTCGGCCCAATCGGATACGTGATATATCCCTGACTCGGATTATAGACTTTGCGATACATCGTCGTCCCGAAGATATCTCCTCGCGACGCGGCCGCGGTCCATGTCGAGAACTCCCCACTGTCGGTAATCAGGATCGGTCGGGACGGATCAAGCGCCTTCACGTATGCGATCTCCTGATCGAAAAATTCACGGGAAAGCGGCGGGCACTCACCGAAGAACGTCACGAACGGCTCGTTCTCGACCTGCCATACGGTCACTTCCTTGCGATCGCGATACCGCGTCACGGCCGTACCGACGAAATCGGTAAGTCGGGCCTCACGGAACGCGTCATTGCCTTCCTGTTTCACCCAGTCCGGGATATGGCACTCGGGCCACCTCGGTTCCCGTTGTCCGACGACCAGAATCACTTCTGCGCCACGCTTAGCCGCTTCGTCGAGCATCCAGTCGGTTTCGGAAAAATCGAACGTTCCCTGCGCCTTCTCAGCCCGATTCCAATAGATCGGGATACGGAGTTTCCGCGCACCCAAATCATCGAGCGTCGCGATAAAGGTCGTCTTCCAATCAAGTCCGAGGCCTTCCGCATACGGGATGGAGAATGTCACTCCAAGACCGACATTCTGGCTCGGCGCCGGCCCAGGCAGGTTGAAATACGCGAAAAACCCGAGCGCGATCGCAAGCGTGACAAGAATCGCTATACCGACGATTTTTAAGACAAAGAGTTTCCGTTTCATAGGCAGGAAGAAGTGAAGTATGAATTACAAAATGGGAAGTAGGAAGTAGGAAGACTCAACCTTCGGAGAAGGTTTAGCCTTCTGACCCCATCATACGTTGTAAGTTGTAAGTAGTAAGTCGTACATTACCTGTAATCTATTCATTGTTATCTGTTGTAAGTTGTCAGTTGTCAGTTGTAAGTTATCTGTTATCAGTCTTCTACAACAACCCGTTCAATCCGCTTCCCATCGAGACCAGCCAGATCCCGAGTGCGAGCAAACCGATTGCGGACAGCTTACGAGCCATTTCCTGATGGCTGATATGCTCACGAAACACATGCGGGTACCGCACGGACAATAGTGTCGCGAACACGAACACCAGCCCGTACTGTATCCCACTCATCCCCTGCACCAAGGTCGCCGAACCGAGCGAAACGGCATACGAGACCAGGATGGTCCCGATACCACCGAACACCTGCGTCAGAAAAAAGTATCCCGCCGTCATCAGTTTTCGTTTCTTTTTCGGCGTCGAGAACCGATCATGACTCGAAAGGACCGCCTCCCGGAACGATGGCACGAAGAAAAGCGATAATCCTCCGACAAAAATACCTACCTTCGACCAGACAAACCCGGTCACGAAGTCCGAAACGAGATAGGATTCCTTCAAGAAAACAAGTGCTCCGGCCAGAAGTGTTCCGGCAATCAATACCGACCGGACAAAACCGGGCCCGCTTATCCCGGGCCCGCCCGAAACAAGCAATACCGCTCCTCCGGTAAGTAACCCAAGCGCAAGGATATCCGTCATAGCAACCCCATTTCCAGAAACGAATGCGCTCCCGAGAGAAAAGACGAACAAGAGTCCGACCGAGGCTACGCCGATAAGCGGTACCGCCCGTGACACTTCGCTTCGCTTGATCGCATAATATGACGCGAGCATCCCATAGAGAAACAGGATGCCGGAACCGACTCCGAAAGCGATTGCCGACGGGATGAACCACACGAATCCGAACGGGATAAGTGCGAAGAACGGCAGGTTCGTCAGGGATAGGAAAAACGCGTACAAAGCCGGCGCCCCGATACGCTTCTCAGACAGCAGAAATTTGTCGAATACCGATGCGACCGCATTGAGCGCATATCCCCCAACCGCCACGAATATCCAGGTCATAGGGTGTGTTTCATTTTCTCCAGTATACCTTGTTCGACGGAAAAACAAAAAAACGACCACCATCAGGCGGTCGTTTTTTGGTCATACCACAATTCGGTATCAACCCTTCACGATACGATCGTAGTACATACGGACGCTTGCGACCCATGAACGGACACTTTCGGCGCTGTGCCCCGCGCACGAGCTCCCGCACTTCCAGACAAGCATGTCCTCGGGACCGCTCGACTTGTTCGACGCTACGAGCCGGACGATCCGATCTCCGATAGCCTTCACGGCTTCCTCGGGTGATCCGAAACACGCATACCCCATGGCCGTCCCACGGCTCCCGCCGCCCTTGTACCCCCAGTAGTTGAAGCAATCCTGTCCACCGAGTGTCGGGACATGATTCCCCCAATCGGACTCCTTCTTCGCGATACCGACGATAAGTCCCGCGACCTCCCGGTCATACGTCGCGATAGAAGACGCCATCGCCTCGATCGGATATCCGGACACCAATGTCCGAATTTCTCCCTCAAGAGCGTTTGGCTCATCACTTCGCAGAGTCGTCTCATCTTCCAGAATCTGCCGACACGTATCGAGTACGCTCGACCGATTGCCGGGATTGATCGGCATCCCCGATCCGAATGATGCCAGACGTTCATGATCCAGATATAGGACACACAGTGCATGTTTCCCATCGGACTGGTCATGTGAGACCGGTCCTCCTGCAAAATGTTCGGATGGACCTATCCCTCTCGGCGAGAGCGCGTAGACCGACGCCGCCGACAGCAGGAAGATTCCCGAAAGGAACAACACCTGTTTCAGATGCCTCCTCCGAACGGTCCTTCGTATCCTTGCTATTCCCGTTTTCAATGTTCTCTTCAATCGTCCACATAAATCCCCGACATCCCCATCCGGAAAAGCGTCTCCGGTTGTTTTTGGCATAGGTATTCTTTATGAATCCGCTGCCCTCCTTCCCTCCTCATTCCTTATAGGAACGTATTGCCAAGTATAGCAAGTTTTCGGCAAACCGTCAAAGGAAAATATGAATAATTGGCTTATATAAGGAATAAACATATAAGAAAACCGGGACCCACGCCCCGGTCATTCCATCATCGGTTTTTTGTCGTCAGTTACCAGTTGTGATCTGTCAGTTCCCTCCCTTATCCGTTCGTACTGTCCACCGCGTTCAGCTTCTCGTAGTATAAATCGACATCGGAAATCCATTTCTGGACACCGTACGGATCATGTCCGGCACAGGTAGAACCGCACTTCCAGACGATAAGCTCCTCCGGCGTGCTCAGATTATTGTCATAGATCAGCGTATGCAAACGCTTCCCGACCGTTTCCACGGCGTCCTTGCGACTGTTAAAGCAGGTATGTCCGCCCGTTCCCATCAGCAATCGGATACCGCGATATCCCCAATAATTGAAACAGTCCTGTCCATCGAGCACCGGGACATGCGCGCCCCAGCCGGATTCCTTCTTCGCGATCGCGATGAGGTAAATCGCGACGGTCCGATCCTGCTCGACGATATACGGAACCATGTCCTCGATAGGATATCCCTTGACCATTTTCCTGACACGATTCTCAAATTCGATCTTACTCGGGTCCTTCGCTGAAAGCTGCAAGAGCACTTGGGTAATATCGACATCGGCTTCATTTGTGGTTTCCGCTCCGAGCACACGGGCGTCGATCGGCTGTTGCGCGACCGGGACATACTGCACCTGGTCGTCCGCCTTCGCGCCGGTACCGAACGAATGTTCGAGATAGAGAGCCGAGACCATGCCGAGCGCCATCGCACCGACAAGCGGAGCGTATGCCATCTTGCCTGACGAAATACCGAGTCGGAATCCTGAAAGACCCACCGATAAATCATCACCAAACGACCGAAGGCGGTTTTCGATCTCGCTCATCGAACTAAAATCGGGAACGGTGATGACGAAAAGCGGTCGGCGACGCATCGGCGATACTCCTGAAAATCCCGCCTTCCGGAGTCCGTCGACGGTCCGAATCGCATTGAGATGAAGCGGCTTCTGACCGAGCACGTCTATCGCGTATCGGGAATACAGGATCGAATCGCCGGAAAAGGAAACGACGGAAACCCGCTTTCCGCGGGAAATCACTTCGGAATGAATCGGGCCGGACGGAAGTATCCGTGAACCGAAAGCCGGCGTGATCCGGTCGGAAACCGGATACGAAAGACCATCGAGAGAAGACGGTTTTCGTTGTTTCAGGGGAAATACCCTTTGACTCATAGCCGATTGCTAGTGTTTATTTCGTTCCGATCCGGAGTATCAGTTCCCCGATCCGGAATCCGCCGGCAGTCCGGCCGCGGTTCGGAAATACGTTTCGACGTCCGGCGTACCAATATGGCACTTCCCATCCGCGAAGAGGAACGGGACACCGACCTTGTCTTCCGACAATCCGCATGTCTTGGCCCTCGCGGACATCTCCGCCGCATTCGCCTGATCGTGCCAGACCTCTTTCGAAGTGAACGCCACTTTGTCTGCTATTTTGTTGTCCGCAACAAATTTCTCGACGTCCTTACAATGCGGACATTCGGCACCGTAGTAGAAAACAATCCCTGAAGCTGACGTGGATCCCGCCACGCCCTGATCCGATGAAAAGGTCCCCGACGTATTTCGAAGGAGGAATCCCCCGACGAACACTGCCACGATTACGACTGCGATCACTATGATGCCTTTCTTATCCATACGGGGTCATTTCGGATTGAGAGAGTCTCTTGCCTTCACAGGATAGCACTTTTTTCGGAATATAAAAAGCCCGGGACTTTATTCCCTGGGAAATGAAGCATTCCTGTCAAGAGCCTCTCACTTGCGTCGCCTGCGTATCGGTACGTGTCAAAACGAATATTGAAATGACAAAAAGAAGAAGGGCAAGTACTTGTCCGACCGTCATCCAGCCGAAAAATATCGGTGATCCCGGATCTGGTTCACGAAAAAACTCCACGAGGAATCGCACGACGGCATAACCACCGAGAAATACGACCACCATCGTTCCTTTCGGAAGATTCCGCTTTCGAAAAATCACCATAACAAAGAACAAAACAATGCCTTCCAAAAGAGCCTCATACAATTGGGACGGGTGTCGAAGTTCCCATATTCCGGTTGCCGGGCCAGGGAAATACATCCCCCACGGGAGAGACGTCGTCCTGCCAGGAAGTTCGAGGTTGAGAAAATTTCCTATCCTTCCGATAAATAGCGCTATCGGGATGGAAGGCGCGACATGATCGGCAAAAGTGAAGAAATCAAGACTCCTCGAGCGGATATGGAGGAAAAACATTATTCCACCCCCGAGGAGTGCGCCGAAGAAGCTCATCCCATGAATGCCCGAGTAGGCGCCCGTCCCTGGATCGAGAGGAAGGATGAGAGAAAACGGGGTCAGGAAGAGCGATGGATCGTATACCAATGCGTATCCGAGGCGCCCACCGACAAGTACTCCGACGAACGTCAAGACCGCACTGTCCCATACCATCCCGGGATCGAAGCCCTGATGCCGTTCTTTCCGGGATCTAACAAGGAGGTGTCCGATCGTCGCGAAAAATCCGACAAGGAAACAGATCGCGTACCATCTGACTGAAAGCGACCCGATCGTAAGGGCGACCGGGTCGATGTGCTCAGGAAGATACTGCCACCAGTCAGCCATATTCATCCTTATGAAACACGTTCCGATTTCGCGCCGTATTCCTCGGAATAGATATCTGCGAGCGCAAAGAAAAGCGAGACGATAATGGGTCCGATGAGGAGACCGGGGAGACCAAAGAGTGTGATGCCGCCAAGCGTCGCGAAAAAGACGAGCAAGGGGTGCATCTCGGTATCCCGGCCGACGAGTTTTGGCCGGAGGATATTGTCGATGATCGAGATGACTCCGAGACCGAACGAGAGGATGAAAACACCCTGCCAGACATTCCCCGAAGCGATCAAGATCCCGGCTGTCGGAACCCAGACCAAAGCGGTCCCTACGCCGGGAATAAGCGACGCGAACACCACGATGATGCCCATGACGACCGGGGACGGGACTCCCGCGATCAAAAATGCGATACCGGCGAGTATCCCCTGTATGACGCCGACGACAAATGTCCCCTTGATCATCGCCCGACTGATGGAAATAAACTCCCGAAACAGATGAGTGTCTTGTTCATCTTGCAAGGGAGAGAAACGCTTCGCGTATCGAAGCATATTCTCCCCGTCGACCAGGAAATAAAAAAGCGTGAAAAACAATGCGAGGAGGAAGATGACAAACTGAAGCACTCCCTGATATGCCGTAGCAAGCAGGCTGATAGCCCCCGAAGAAACCGCCTTTGTCGCTTCCGCAAAGCGGGTGGAAAGATCGCTCCCTGGAAACAGGGTATGCAACAGAGGCGATTGCCTGAGGAGTTCGATCCCCTTCGAGACATAGGCGCCACTCTGTTCCGAAGTATAGAGCGCGCCGACCTCGTTTATAGCAAACCCGATGACGATGGAAATCGGCGTTACGATAAGCACTGCGACGAGGAGGCAGATGAGCGTCGCGGCCGCAATCCGACCGCCGAACAGGGTCTTGCGAAGAAACAGGTTCAACCTATGGAACAGAACCGCGAAGATCATCGCGATGACGATTGCCGTCAGGAACGGCTGAAAAATGAAGAATACCGCCACTCCGGCAATAATGAGGAGCAACAAGAAGAGATACATACTGAGCTGAGATCCTTTCATAGCCTATTCAAGCCTTTTATATGCCTATCATACAGTACCGCGCTCATATATACAAGAAACGACCGGCAAAAGGTGGCGTCTCCGCATTCACAGGGTTGATTTCTTCTTTATTCACGCTTCTTCATTCTTGATTCTTGATTCCTCATGTTTCATTCCTTATTCCGTTCCACGTCTGCCTTACTGAACACCGTGAAATCAGGCATGCCGAGAAGAATCTGTGCGTTAACCAGTAGCATCGGTTTTCCTTCCAAAACGATCTTGTTATGCGGTGGCCGGACAGAAAGTTCGAGTCCATACCGATCACGGAACCAGTCCTTGATCCCGGCTCTCGTATTATGCGACGAAGGCACGATGAACGGCATATACACACGCTTTTTCGACGAATAGTATTTTCTATGCCCTTCGTGCAGCGTCAGTATCACCTGTGCATCTTTCCATCTTTGTTGCTCAATTTTTGAATTTTTAATTTCTAATTTCGAATTATTTTTGCCATCTGACGGATTGAATCCTGAGTTAGTTTCGGGTCTTGTTTTCTCCGTTCCCGTTTCTTCTCTCCCTTTTGTAAAGGGAGTACCGAGTCTTCGAGGGGAGGGATTTGTTCTTGTTTCCGTTGTCAGTTGCGAGTTGTATATTGTAAGTTCGTTCATTCCTTTCTCCCTGAAATACTGACATCGCACCCGAAGCGGGCACGCCCCGCACTTCGGCCGCGCCACACAGATCGCACTCCCGAAATCCATCAGTGCTCCGTTCAGTTCTTTGGCCGACAATCGAAACGTTTCTTCAAATGAAGCAAATGGGATATCGGCCCGTTTCGATCCGAAGAAGAATCTCCCGACCACACGACGAAGGTTCGTATCCCATGCGATCGCATTTTCCCCGTATGCGAAGCTCATAATCGCCGCCGCGGTATACGGACC
>CAITOC010000069.1 GCA_903893925.1 Candidatus Moraniibacteriota bacterium | reverse complement strand
TACCTACTGCGCCTATGATCTTCGGCGTAAACGCGTGTACCCCTTGTCGCCTTATCTACAGATAGGGCTCCGCGGGTTACCTGCCTTTCCGCTCGAAGCTCATACGGCTCGTGACGGAGACCCTAACGGATAGGCTCTAAATCGATTTTCGGATCCTAGACTTGTCTTGTAAGTCGGTTCCGGTCGTTTTTTTACTTCTCTTTTCATACGTTTCGCTCCCTTGGACCTTCGGTCCGGTCGTGCTATTATGAGGGTATGACTGCGGCAAATTTCATCAGAAAAAAGGTCGGTTCGCTCACTCTTGGAGAGAAGCTTCGGAAGGTCCGAACTGACAACCGGATCAGTCTCGCGGAAGTATCTCGTGCCACGAAAATTCAGGTGAAGTATCTCGAGGCGCTCGAATCGGGAGCATACGGAGCTCTTCCGCCGGAGGTGTATGTGCGTGGGTTCCTTCGGGGATATGCGTCGTTTCTCGGTATTCCAGAGGATGCTATCATCAGACTGTATGACCGTGAACGGAGCATACGCGACAATCTCGCAAAGCCGGAAGTGTTCTCTCGATTCCGGTTGCGCGTTCCGTCTCTGCCTCATATCGCGCTTTCGGCTCGTGGCCTGGTCGTGTCAGTGATCGTTTTTATCGTACTCGGATTTTTCTCGTACCTATATTTTGAATTTCGATCGTTTGTCTCGGAACCGCGACTTCTCATCTTGTCCCCGCTCGACGGCGACACGGTGACGGAAGCAAAGGCGGTCATTCGTGGGGAAACAGATCCACGAGCGACGGTTCGGATCAACGGAGGAGAGACGACGGTCGATGAACGGGGGACATTCGTGGAAGAGTTGTCGCTTAACGCAGGACTCAATGTGATCTCGGTCTCGTCGACGAATCGGTTCGGCAAGACACGCGAACGGACGATTTCGGTTTCCGCGGCGCTTCCTGATCAGGGCGGAACAGATACGGCGTTACCGGATCCGGTGAAGGAGAAATCCGTCCAGATTTCGATTCGAGCCGTTTCTCCGGCAACCGTTTCCGTCCGTGTGGATAGTGAGATTGTCTGGAGTGGAAAGCTGTCGGCTGGTGATGCAAAACCGTTCGAAGCGTTTAAGACGGTCGAGATCACTTCCGATATCGGGAACGCGGTCCAGATCGGTCGGAGTGACGGGTCGGAAGAGGTTCTTTCCGGAAACGCAAAATCCGCGACGGTCGTCTTTGGACCGAATGGGAGGCAATAATATATATGAGAAATAATTAATCGAACAAACGTATGGCGACAAAAGACGCGAAGCAGGAAAAACAGGAGAAGCGGGGCGGAAAGGACGGACTTGATGCGGTCATGGGGAGTATCAAAGAGAAATTTGGCGACGAGATGATCATGAAACTCGGCGAGGTCCGCAAGGTGGACATCGAGGCGATTTCTACCGGGTCTGTCTCGATCGATCTGGCGCTCGGTATCGGTGGCGTGCCACGCGGTCGGGTTATCGAGATCTACGGGCCGGAATCATCCGGTAAGACGACGCTTGCCTTGCACATCATCGCGAACGCACAGAAGATGGGCGGAACCGCGGCTTTTATCGATGCGGAGCACGCGCTTGATCCGGAGTATGCGAAGAAGCTCGGGGTAAAGACCCTCGATCTGCTTATCTCACAACCGGATGCCGGTGAACAGGCGCTCGACATCGTTGAGACGCTCGTTCGCTCGAACGCGCTCGACGTGATAGTAGTCGACTCGGTTGCGGCACTCGTACCGCGCGCGGAAATAGAGGGTGAGATGGGAGATCAGCACGTAGGACGTCAGGCTCGGCTTATGTCGCAGGCTTTGCGCAAACTTACTCCGATCATGGCCAAGTCCAATACGGTCGTTATTTTCATCAACCAGCTTCGCATGAAGATCGGTGTCATGTTCGGTAATCCGGAAACGACGACCGGTGGTCAGGCACTCAAGTTCTATTCGTCGGTCCGTCTCGAGGTGCGCCGTGCCGCACAGATCAAGAAAGGGGAGGAAGTCGTCGGCAACCGGGTGAAGGTCAAAGTCGTGAAAAACAAGGTCGCCCCGCCGTTTCGGACGACCGAAGTCGATATCATGTACAATGAAGGTATTTCAGCCTCTGGCGATTTGTTGGATACAGGAGCTCGGCTCGAAGTATTGAAAAAATCGGGGAACTCATTCTTCTTCGGTGAGACGAAACTCGGTGTCGGTCGCGAGACCGCCAAAGTGTTCCTCAAGGAGAATCCGAAGGTCGCCGAATCGATCGGCAAAGCAATCATGAAGAAGGCGAAGGAAGATGCGGCTGCACTCTTGTAACGAACTCTGATGGTCGTAGTCTTCCGTAGAGACGAGGCATTGCCTCGTCTCTTTTTGTGACCCAGGTATTTTGGAAGTGTACCGACGATACGTGATCGCGTATCATCGGTTATACCAAAACGACTTGATTTTTTGCATATCGCTATCAGAGGAGTTCGCCCCGCGAATGCCGGGGCGAACTCCTGAACGTAACAGGGATGTAGTTCATTTGGTATAAGAAATTACTTCCCTCCGTCTCCGCGAGGCCCTACGAAGCGGTCCAGGCCTCTGGATTGCCACCCCGGCATACGCGGGCAGGCTACCCGAGGACGAGCTCGCAAAGACAGACGTATTTGATATGGTTTCAGTTTCTAAAGTGACGTAGTATAATCCGATATTATATCTGACGGTATTTTTCCACGGTGTCACATCTATGGTATGATACGAAGATGAAACAGGTATTTCGAATACTCTCTTTTTTATGTGTCTTCTCGATTACCGGCATCATTGTGATACCGGTTTTGGTCGCGTACGCGCAGGATGCCTCGTCGCTTCAGAGCGATATCTCGTCTTTGAACAAGAAACTGCAGAAGGCTCAGGCGAAGCAAGCAACGCTGGCTACTCAATTGGGTCAGATCAATACCTCACTTACTGCGGCTCAAAATGTGATCGTGGCCACGAAGGCTCGCATTGCGGTGGCGACGAACGATATCGATCGGAAACAAGGGGAGATCGATCTCATTCAGAACCGGATAGATGAGAACAAAATTATCCTGACCGGCTTGATTCGACAGATACAGTCCGATTCCGGGGATTCCCTGTTCAGCACGGTCCTTTCGGGCGATGATGTGACGCAAGAGCTTACCAACCCGGACGCGTATCAGTCGGTCGGGGAGCGGATGAATGCTGTTTTGGCCGATATTCATTCCTCGCAGGACCAGGCGATTCAGGCGAAGTCCGATTTGGAAGCTCTCAAAAAAGCCCATGAGGTGACCCTCGGGAGCAAATTGCAGGAAAAGCAAGCTCTCGCCGCCGATCAGCAGTCTACGCAGGCTGATTTAGCGGATCAAGTGGCGACGGTTGCAGAACTGCAGAAGAAGTTACAGAAATTACAGAGCGACTTGTCTTCTTTGCTCGGTACGGCCGTGAGTACGGACGACGTCAAAAAGGCGGCCGGCATCGCGGCGGATGCGACCGGTGTCCGAAAGAGTTTTATCTTGGCCGAACTGACTCAGGAAAGCGGACTGGGAAGGTATACGGGCGGATGTACTTACAAGAACACGCGCGTGAAGCCGGCTGATGCGACGGTCTTCAAGCAGATCATGAAAGAGCTCGGATATGATATTAACAGTCGGAAGATATCGTGTGCCGGGAGCGTGGGATACGGGGGTGCCATGGGTATCGCCCAGTTCATGCCGACAACATGGCTCGGATACAAATCATACATTTCAGGCGCAACGGGCCATAATCCGCCCGACCCGTGGAGCGTGATTGACGGTGTGATGGGGATGGCAAAAAAATTGGCCAATGGCGGGGCGACGAGCAAGAAAGGAGAGTACAATGCGTCGATGCTTTACTATTGTGGAACGACCAAGCCGGGAAGTTCTGCTATCAAGGCGGCCTGTAACAATTATGCAAAGAACGTGCAGAGTCTGACGAACGGATACGAGAATAATTGAAAACCATTTATACCGAAATTAACTTCATTTGTCGTATATCGCTACCAGAGGAGTTCGCCTCACTCTTCGCGAAGGGCGGGGCGAACTCCTGAAGGTAACAGTGATTCAGTAATTGGGTATGAGATTTGGCTACGACTTCCGATGCGGCTGATTCGTATCGAAAGAGGGTCGTGTGTGATAAGATGAAGTCGTCCGGATACATGAAACACGAACGAACTATGCGAAAGGATTTCTCAGCACATCGAAGAAAAGGATCCGTCCTCATCCTTTCTATCATGATGATTTTTCTCATGCTCGCCGCTTCTTTGACGCTCTTGTCAGCTACGAACTTACAACAAACCTCGGCCTTCTCGACGAGTACGTCCGCCCGATCCATCCAGACTGCCGATGCTGCCGTCGAACAGGCGCTCTATCAGATATACAAGGTGAAAGACAATGCTCCCGTAGTAAATCTGCCGACTCTCAATGCTCTTGTCGCTGCGGTCAATCCCACTGCGACATGCTCTCTTGGTGTGGCGTCCACGCCCGATTGGAAAGTCGCCTTTTATGATGGATCAGGTGCCCTTATGAACTGCGCATCTGCGACGTGGCGTGATAATCTCGCGACCACGGGTCTCGCCAGAATCAGGGCACAGGGAGTTGTGAACGGCGCCGTTCGTTCCTTGGAGGTCTCGGTGAAAGGGCCGACCGTCCTGCTTCCGTAAACAATACGAAAGTGACTTGTCGGCGTTCTATTGTGCCGGAGCTAAGCTCCGAATCGGAACTTAGCTCCGGAAGAGCAAACAAGAATGCGGTACGTTTATTCGATATAATACTCTCAAAGGATGAGGTTGTCCGTGTCTACTGCCTCTTGCCAGGATTATAAAACCCTGTTAAGCTGGTGGTAACAAGAGAGAAAGTCCGACGCTCCGCCCCGCTTCCTTTGGAAGACAAGGGCGGGCAGAAACCGCACCGAGGACTCTCTTTTGGCGGTTTTCGTTTTTGAAGGTCTAATCAGTAGTAAGATATACCGTATGGCAGCGAAGGACACGAGGGAGTATGAACTTTTCTATCTCGTCGGGGATTCGAAGGAAGCCGAGCTTCCCAAGATCCGCGAGGATGTGGAGAAAATCGTCACGGATTTCGGAGGGACTTTCCTTCCGGAAGAGACGGAGGAAAAACGGAATCTCGCCTACGAGATCCGGGATGAGCGACGCGGAACCTATGTTGCCCGTCGGTTCACGATGGCAGAGGCCGGAGACGAGCCGTTCTCGGCCTCGACTCCGGAGAAGGTGAATGCGATCGATGGTATCACGCGTTTGCTACAACTCTACAAGTCGGTCTCCCGATTCATCCTGATTCGGGCGGAGAAACTTCCCGAGCTCAAGGCAATCCCGCGTGAGGAGCGACCGAAGCCCGTGCGTCGGGATGATCGTCGTGCCGGAAACGATCGCGGTCCTCGCCGGTTCCCGGATCGCGGTGGCGAACGTCGGACAACTGATCCGATCCGTGCCGAAAAGCCGGTTGTAACCGTAGAGGAAGAGGTGAAGCCGGCGGAGACCGCAAAGAAGGCGGACGAAAAAAAGCCGGTTTCCCAAGAAGATCTCGACAAGCAATTGAAGGAAGTGTTGGATATCTAGTCCCGAACTCACGACTGACAACGTATAACAGGGACATGAGCACGAGAGCAATAGCTAGAGAGCAATGTGACGATCTAGCATTGTAACAACGTATAAATCGGGTAACCGAAAAATATATGAACGTGAATAGGGTTATTCTGGTGGGCCGTTTGACGCGCGATCCCGACGTGCGGACGACGCAGACCGGACAGGCGGTTGCGACCATCGGTTTGGCGACGAGCCACCGCTGGAACGACAAGGCCGGGCAGAAGCAGGAAAAGACCGAATTCCACACGGTTGTGTTGTGGGGGCGGCTCGCCGAGATCGCCGGGCAGTATCTGACAAAGGGTATGGAAGCGTTCTTCGAGGGACGGCTCCAGACCCGCTCGTTTGTCGGCAAGGACGGCGTTGAGCGCAAGACGACCGAGATTGTCGGCGAGTCCATGCAACTCGGTTCCCGTCCGCAGGGAAACCAGGGTGGCGGATACGCGCCGAAGCAGGGTGGATATGCCCCGGCTCCGGCTGCAGGCGGATCGGCTTCGCGCCCAGTGACCCAGCGGCCGGCATCGATCGAGGAAGAGATCCCGACCATCAATCTCGACGATGAGAAGGACGAGATCCGAATCGAGGATGTCCCGTTCTAAGGAAGAACTGACAACTTATGACTGATCCGCTCATCTCAGCTTTACTGAGTGATCGGACCCGCTCGCGAAGACGAGCGGGCAACCTACGACTGATAACATATCTGTATAAAAGTCGGTTGATATAATTTATTCGAATATCACATCTATGGAAGACGCGATGCAGAAGAAACTCGAACACCTTGATTACAAGGATGCCTATTTCCTTCGGAAGTTCCTGAACTCCCAGGGAAAGATTTATCCGCCGAAGCGTCATGGGCTCTCGTCCAAGCAACAGAAGGATGTCGCGCTCGCGATCAAGCGGTCCCGGTTCATGGGACTCATCCCGTACGTGGTGAAATAGAGTTGCTGGATCTGTCGGGACACCCGGTGACTTTATGGACCTGACGGACCCCGTAAAATTTCGGCCACGAAATCACGGGGCATGCTTTATAGACTTTATAGACTGTTCATTATGCTCGGACTGACTGACATCAAAACTGGACGGAAGATCGTGTGGGATGGACAGCCGTTCGTCGTGCTCGATTATCAGCACTCGATGACCGGGCGTACCGGTGCCGTTATGCGTACCAAGTTGCGCAACCTCCTCACGGGAGCGACCATCGAATATACCTTTCAGGACAAGGACAAGTTTGAGGAGGCCGAGGTGACGAAATCCTCCGCACAGTACCTCTATCCTGAAAACGACGAACTCCAGTTCATGGATTCCGAAAGTTATGAGCAGTTCGCGCTTCCGGTCGCAACCGTGGGGGATTCCGCGAAGTATCTTCTCGAAGGGACCGAGGTGACGGTGCTCAACTACGAGGGACGTGCGATCAACGTGGAACTCCCCGTGAAGATGACGTTCGAGGTCACCGAAGCCCCCCCGGGACTCAAGGGCGATACCGCCTCGGGTGGGGACAAGGTCGTCACGCTTGAGAACGGACTCAAGCTGACCGTCCCGCTCTTCATCTCCGTCGGCGACAAGCTGATCGTGAATACGGAGAAGGGGGCGTACGTGTCGAGAGCGTAAGACGAACTGACAACCGACAACCGACAACCGACAACGAGAGCTGGGAACGATACTGCTGTTAACGAGTTCACTGGTTGGGAGCGGAATCCAGAATCAAGAATAAGTGAGAGCGAAGCAAGAACCACCATATCCGGGTGGTTTTTGCTTGACAAAAAAATGATTATCCGGTAGGGTTCCAGGTTACATTTTACCGGTAATCGCGAGTCATTATGAGGAATTTTATTTTCGGATTCATTTTTGCGGGTATGTTCGCGGTGACGGGTGTGGCCTTGGCCGATACCGTGACAGGTGGGAATTCGTTTGATGACGTGTGGGTGGCCATTACTGGCATCCAGAGCGATGCGAGCGTTACCAAAGATGATCTCAACACCCTCAAGCTGCAACTGTCGGCAAAGGCAGCACAAGACGCCTTGGACAAACAGGCGATCCTCGACGAATTGGCTACGCTCAAGAATGGTCATACCGCTTCGGTGTCAGGCAACGGCATCGCCCACTCCGAGCATTTCACCTTGGGAAATGCGAGTTTCCAGAGCATCCAATAGACGCCACGCTGTTTCACAAAACCTCCGCTCCGGCGGAGGTTTTTTGTCTTTTCGGGAGCCTACAGGAGTTCGCCCCGCGAATGCCGGGGCGAACTCCTCCGGCAGAGCGATATACAACAAATGAAGTTATTTCGGTATTACAGTGCGTTCTTTTTGATCTCCAAAAATATTTCCCGAAGAGAGACGAGTTCTGCGTCCGAAAAAGGTGAGAGGACGAAACTCTCGGCGGGAATGTTCTCCGGCGGACGACCGATGCCGATGCGGGTGAAGTCTTTGGTGCCGAGCCCGACTCCGAATCAGAGTCGGACTCCGGAATGGCGATCTATAGTGGCTTCAATCGCTTCCATTTTATCCGAAATAATTTTCTACTGAAAACTTGAATTGTTCAATAAATATTTCTTTTATGTAGGAAATGTTGTTTTGCTCATAGAAAAGCACCATCGCTTTTTTGTATTCAAGCGCATCTATATTGCGATAAGAGAGCATGGCTCTGTCGTTGGCGTGCAACATGGCATTTGCCAGAATGCGGGCGGTGCGTTTGTTGCCGTCTTCAAAGGGTTGGATGTAGGCAATCATAGCCAAAACAACAAAGGCCTGCATACAAGGATCCTGCATGCCCGAAAGAACGGCTATCAAATTTTTCATCGCGCGTTCGATATCGTTTCTTTTCGGGAGCGGACGGTAGAGGGTGCCTGTGATTCCGACCGGATGATTCCGAAAATCATTATTGATGTCTATTTTTTCCGTCAGCAGTTCATGAATTTTCCTGATCGTATCAAGACCGATCTCTTTGAAAGACTCCTTATTCGCCAAAATGAAATCAAGCGCCTTCTTGTGATTCAAAATCATTTGCGCTTCCGCCTTTTCCTTTCCTTGAGCGAATCGCATCTCCTTGAGGAGCGCTTCCGTTTCCAGCAAGGTATAGGTATTGCCTTCAATTTCCGAGGATTTCCAAGACAATTCTATAATCAAACGTTCCCATTCTTTTTTAAGGATGGTAGGGCTTTCTTCGTTGAGTTTATTTTTTGTCCGAATGTAGCTCGTGTTGGCTTTTTTCAAGTCGTCGCTCTCTTCTTTTGAAAAAATATATTTATCGAAAACAGAAAATACTTCGTTATTATATTCGGGGCGAGCATTCCGTTCCGAAAGAGAACGGGAGAAATATGACTGTACATCAACGTACTCAAGCATCAAATAGCGCTTGGACAGTTCATACCTGACCGACCTCCCGTGACCGTTTTTTTGTAAAATTTCATTTTTTTCCAAAAATGACAGGTCTCGAACGACCGTGAGACGCGACACGCCAAACTTTTCCTCAATAAGAGGAAGAATATCCTTTGTTTGAAAGCTTTTTCCTTTTTTAGCGAATGCCAAAAGGAACGTTTGGCGTTCGCTGAGTACAGGGTAAAGTGGCATAATTGTATCATTTTTAACAATTATTATGACTTAATTGTATCATTTATGATACAATTAATCAAGTGAGCTGACAAAAGATGATGCAATAATAAAGGGACTCTTTCAGTGTACTCTTTCAAAAAGCGATATTTGACCACATTATGCGGGGGGGGGG
>CAITOC010000068.1 GCA_903893925.1 Candidatus Moraniibacteriota bacterium | reverse complement strand
TCGGCGTAAACGCGTGTACCCCTTGTCGCCTTATCTACAGATAGGGCTCCGCGGGTTACCTGCCTTTCCGCTCGAAGCTCATACGGCTCGTGACGGAGACCCTAACGGATAGGCTCTAAGTCACGTTAGAAACTGAAACCATATCAAATACGTCTGTCTTTGCGAGCTCGTCCTCGGGCAGCCTGCCCCGCGTATGCTGGGGTGGCAATCCGGAGGCCTGGACCGCTTCGTAGGGCCTCGCGGAGACGGAGGGAAGCAATTTCTTAGAAATGGCAAAATAGCAAAAATCAGCATAAAACAAATCCCGCCCCGTACCGCATGGTACGAGGCGGGATTCCAGAGGACATGCAGTCTCCGGAACTACTTGATCGTCACGGTCGCACCGGCGGCCTCGAGCTTCTTCTTCACTTCCTCGGCCTCGGCCTTCGCGATCTTCTCCTTCACCACCTTCGGGGCGGCATCGACGAGGTCCTTCGCCTCCTTGAGTCCGAGTCCGGTCGCCTCACGCACCGCCTTGATGACGTTGATCTTCTGATCGCCGATCGCCACGAGCTCGACATCGAACTCGGTCTTCTCCGCGACTTCCTCCGCTGCCGCACCACCCGCGACCGCGCCGACCATGACCGGAGCCGCCGCCGACACGCCGAACTTCTCCTCGAGCACCTTCACGAGCTCGGACAAGTCGAGCACGCTCATCTTTTCGATCTCCGAGACGAGTTTCTCGAACTTCGCCGGGACCTCCACCACCGCTTTCTTCTCTTCGGACATATGCTTTTCGCTTAATGACTACTTGATTACTTATTCTATTGATTCCATCGCTACACTGTCGCATGACTGGAACACCTTCCAACCATCTGACAATGCGACGATGAAACCATTTGAAACCGCTTATTACTTCTTGCTCTCCGCCACCGCATTGAGCACGCGGACGAACCCAGACACATTCGCTTCGAGCGTCCGGACGAACGAGGCGATCGGTGCCTGGAGCGTACCGGCCAACTTCGCGCGCATCTCGTCCTTGGTCGGGAGCTTCGCGAGTGCGTTCACTTCCGCCGCCGAGAGTTCCTTGCCTTCGAGCGCACCTCCGACGATCGAGAGCTTCGCATCCTTGTTCGCCTTCACGAAGTCGGCAATCGTCTTGGCCGCAAACACTTCGTCGGGCGAGAACGCCACACCGACCTGTCCCTCGAGCTTCCGTGCGTCGACCTCGATACCGGCCTCATGCAGTGCGAGATTGAGGATCGTCTTCTTCAGGACCTGGAACCGGGAACCGCCCTTGCGAAGCTCACCACGGAGCGCCGACAGCTGCTTCACGGTCACGCCCTTGTAGTCCGAGAAGACGAGTGACTTCGCTTCTTTCGCTTCTTTCGCGACCGACTTGAGGAGTGCATCCTTTTCCGCTCTTTTCATCATACGGGTTGGGTAAATAAAAAATCTCCGGCCAAGCCGCAGATCAAGGAGCCGCCCAAAGGCGGTCGTTTCCTCGTGGGGACTTCCGGAGGACATTTCGTCACTCCCGCCCCAGGTCTGCGGAACATACTTCAGTTATTGGTCCCAGTGTAGCCTTTCCCGGGACGACTGTCAACGACTATGCGGCGACCTCGACTTCCTTCTCCGCCACCGGCTCGGCTGCGACCGCTTCCGCCTTTGCCTCGGCCGGAGCAGCCTCTTCGACGGCCGGTTCTTCTTTCTTCACCGGGCGTGCCATCTTGATGGCGGTCTTCTTGCCCTCGACCACGCTCTGCTTCACGAGCAAATTGTGGACGGAATCGGATGCCTGCGCGCCCAGACCCAGCCAATGGAGGATACGATCCTTCTTGAGCACGGCGACCTTGGAATGCGGGTCATAGCTACCAAGCACCTCCACATGGCGATGATTCGGGGCTTTGGCCTTCTCCTGAAGCACGATACGGAATGAGGCGCGGTTCTTCTTGCCGGTACGGTTGAAACGGATAGTAAGCATAGTTGTCGGTAAAAACGAAAAAAGACGGTCATCGACTATCGAAAGACATCATACCGCAGGATTATTGCCCTGTCAACCTGAGACCTTGCCGATCTTCTCCGCATCTTCCAAACGAAGCGAGAGTACCTGTGACGAGCCGTCATCACCCATGGTCACGCCGTAGAGAAGGTTCGCCTGTCGCATGGTTTCACGGTTGTGCGAGATGACGATGAACTGCGTCTTCTCGGATAATTCGGAAAGCACCTTGCTGAAACGCTTAGAATTCGCCTCATCGAGCGCCGCCTCAACCTCGTCGAGCACGGCGAACGGCGGCGGGTTGTGCGAAATGATCGCAAAGAGGAGCGCCAAGGACGTCAAAGACCGTTCCCCTCCCGAAAGGACGGACAGGCTCGATATCTTCTTGCCCGGCGGGCAGGCGGAAATCTCGATACCGGCAACGTCGGCAGGAACCTCCTCTTCGGCGCCTTCTTCATCCTCGTCCGTTTCGATCGGTTTTGCTTTCGGCTTCGTACGCACCAGCTCGGCCTTGCCACCATTGAAGATGAGCGAGAAATAGTGTTCGAATTTCTTGGCGATCTCATTGAATGCCGAGGAGAATTCCTTCTCGATACGCTCATCCATTTCCTTGATCACCGTTTGCAGTGAGTCCATCGCACTCCGGAGATCGGCTGATTCGGTCGTCAGGAAGTTGAACCGTTTCTCGGTCTCTTCGTATTCCTCCGCGATCAACGGATCAATCGCGCCGATGCGTTCCACCTCCCCTTTGAGCCGGACGATGTCTCGGGTGAGGGCATCACGATCACGTGACGATCCGTCCCACGAAAGCTCGCGGACGTCGGTTCGGAGCTCCTCGCGTACCTCGTTGATAAGGTCTTCCTCGCGCACCTCGACGCGTGCCAGCCGGACCTTCACGTCGTTCAGGCGATCCTTGGCAAGCGACAGTTCCCGATCCCTGTCACGTACCTGCCGTTCGATAAGGAAATAGCGTTCACGGGATTCCCGTCCCTTCTCGCGTTCGAGATGCAACGATTTCTCTTTCTCCGCGATATCGGTCCGGATCGTTTCCATCCGCTTTTCAAGCGTTGCCTTCTCGACAAGAGAAGCCGCGAGTCGTTCATCACTCACCTTCTTCTCGTTTTCGGGAAGCGAGATGATGACTTTCTCGGTCACCTTGCCCGCTTCGACCTTCACGTCGAGGTCGACGAGCTCCTGACCGATCGCCCGCGCGAATTCCCGGATATCCTGTATGTCCTCGAGTTTCTCCACCAGTCCGAGCCGCTCGAAAAGCGAATTCTGATTCGCACGGATCTGTTCGAGCGACTTCCGAATATAGCCGAGGTCGACCGGAATCGTCCGGATTTCCTCACGGTCCTTCTGTCGTTCGCGCTCCGCTTCGATCCGACCCGAGAGGATCGCCGCATCACGTTCGATGCCGTTGAGCTCCCCGCGAAGCCGAGTGGCATCCCGGGTCAGTGTTTCGGCGGTGTTGTCGTCTTCGAGCGTCCCGGCGAGCTTCGCAACCTCCGCTCGAAGCGTATCGGTCTCGCGCTCGAGCATGCCGGCCTTGCGTGCCAGATCCTCGCGCTCTTGTGAGAGCCCGCCCCGCTCGCCCTGGAACGAATGCCACAAGAATCCGTAGAGCTCGGTCTGTTTCGACAAGAGCTTCGAAGCGACGTCCTTTCCTTGGGAAGCCCGCTCCGCCTGCCGACGCAGCATCTTGAGATGCGGTTCGATCTCGACCAAGAGCGTGTCGACCTTGGTCAGGTTTTCCGTCGTCGAGGCGAGTTTGCGAAGCGCACGTTCCTTCTGGATCTGATACTGTTTCACGCCGGCCGCGTCCTCGAAAATCGAACGACGCTCCGCGGCCGTCGCGCTCAGGACGGCATCACTCATGCCCTGCGTGATGACACAGTAGCTGTCTTTGCCGATGCCGGACTTGGCCAACAGATCGACGATATCGAGGAGCCGTACCTTGGCACCATTGATGAGAAATTCACTCTCCCCGCTCCGATGGAGCTTGCGCTGTATGGATACCTCCTCATACTCGATCGGGATACGATGATCGTGATTTTCAAAATGAAGCGTAACCGATGCGCTTCCTACTTTGCCACGCTTGACCGTCCCACCGAAGATCACGTCTTCGGACTTCTTGCCGCGGAGATTCTTGGATGACTGTTCACCGATGGCCCAACGGATCGCGTCCGCCACATTGGACTTGCCGGAACCGTTCGGCCCCACGATCGCCGTGATGCCAAGCTGTCGCACCGCCGCGGCGTCTCCCGGAGCAAAGTCAAAAACCGTCCGGTCGGCGAACGATTTGAATCCTGAAATTTCAACTTTACGGAGAAACATGACGAAGGGAACTGACAACTTATAACTGACAACTGACAACAAGAAACGAAGAGTAAAGTATGCCAAAAGAATCAAAAAAGTCCTCTACGAAAGGAGTCCCGACTTGTTTCATGACTCTCCCACGATTATACCAGATAAGGCAAAAAGGCTCCACTTCGATATCATTCTCGACCTTAGAGCCTATCCGTTAGGGTCTCCGTCACGAGCCGTATGAGCTTCGAGCGGAAAGGCGGGTAACCCGAGGAGCCCTATCTGGATAAGGCGACAAGGGGTACGCGCGTGTACGCCGAAAATCATAGGCGCAGTAGGTATGTTCCTAACGGATAGGCTCTTAACAGTCGAGAAAGATTACAAAACATGAAAAGAACCCCAGCGAATAACATCAGAACTTTTTGCAGCAGAATATAATGTATTCCGGATATGAATATCGGAAGAATTTTTTCGGGGCGTTCTCCGGGTACGTCGATTCGATGATTTTCTTGATATATATGCCATTTCCATCGAGCACATCCGTATAAAAGCCGAGGGTCCAATGACTGTCTGAAAACGCTATTTCCCTATCACCTTCAATTTTCACGACCGCCGTGAACCGGTTCCCGTCCTTGAAATACGAGAAGTCGTCAGGACGCACCTGCTTTCGATTCCCTTCCTCATGTGCCATGACACAGACCGGATGGAGATCACTAAATACGATATCACCCGTTTCTTTCACTACCCTCCGTATCTCACCGAAAATTCGCCTGATCTCGTCGGCATCATATATGTTCGGCACGACCATATTCATCACGACGATATCGAATGACTCGTCGGCGAACAGGCTCAGGTCATCTGCCGTAGCACGGAAGAAACGGAGATTTTCACGATCATACGTCTTTTTACAGTGCCCTATCCATCCTTCCGATGAATCCAAACCGTCAACCTGGCAGGCCTTTTTCGAAAGCTCATTCGCCAGCGCTCCCGAACCGCATCCGATATCCAGAATCTTTTTGCCTTCGATATCACCCAGATATGCGATGAGCGGATTGAACAGCGTATACCAGTGTTCTTCATCTTTGATCGTATACAGGTCCAACAGATCCTTATCCTCGTATTCCATAAGGCTCTCGTTACTTCTTTCCCCGATTATACCAACAAAATCGAAAAGTTCCATTTCCACAAAAAAAGTATCCCATAATACGCGATCGCGTGTTTTGGGATATGGCTGGATATCTTTCTGGAACGGTCGGGAACAAAAAAAACGGGCATCAACCCGGTTCTTCAGTTTCTTTCAGATTTTGTCCTCAGCTTTTTTACAAACCTTTTCGACTTTATGGACTTTATAAACTATCTCTTTCTCATGGTCGATTCACCTCGTAAAATTTCGCGTACGAAATCACGAGGCACGCTGTTCATTCATCCATTCCCTGTTCAATATTGTCTGCTCTCTGTCTTCTTCCCCGTTCCCTACTTTTCACTTTCAACTTTTCACTTCTACGCCCATCCCTTCGCCTTGATGCCGGCGGCGGCGGCATTGCGCTGCGCTTCCTGTTTGGATGCGCCCTCGCCTTCGGCCACGAGATGGTCGCCGAGGAACACACCGGACGTGAAACGCCGGTCATGATCCGGTCCCCATTCCTTGAGGACACGGTACGACGGCGTGATGCCGGTTTTCTCCTGTGAGAGTTCCTGGAACCGGCTCTTGGGATCGGTATGCAATCCGGCTGCGATCACGCGTGGCAATTCGGACACGATATTTTTTTCGATGAACACCCTCGCCGCATCGTACCCCTGGTCGAGGTAGACGGCACCGATCACGGCTTCGATAGCATTGGCCAGAAGCCACATACGAGCGCGGCCCATGTCCTTGGCCTCGCCCTTACTCATGAGCAGAAAGTCTCCCAATGAAAGATTTCCTGCGATTTCCGCCAGGATCTCGCCATTGACGATCGAGGCGCGGAAACTCGTCAGGTCGCCTTCCGGATTCGGATAGTTTCGATAGAGAAAGTCAGTCACCACGAGCTCAAGCACCGCATCCCCGAGAAATTCGAGCCGCTCATTGTGTTCGAGTTTGTATCCGCGATGCTCGTTCAAAAACGACCGGTGTGTGACGGCCTCTTGGAACAGATCTTTGTTCCGGATCTCTACGCCGAGTGTCCCGGAAAATTTTTTCGCATCAAAGATATCGTCCATACGTTCCAACGGATCAGATCTGATAACGGGACTCCGGAGCTAAGAGCCTATCCCAATAGGAACATACCTACTGCGCCTATGATCTTCGGCGTAAACGCGTGTACCCCTTGTCGCCTTATCTACAGATAGGGCTCCGCGGGTTACCTGCCTTTCCGCTCGAAGCTCATACGGCTCGTGACG
>CAITOC010000067.1 GCA_903893925.1 Candidatus Moraniibacteriota bacterium | reverse complement strand
CTGGCCCTGATCGACGATCATCGTGAGAAGACCATCTTTTCCATCCTGGCCTCGGTCATGTATTATGTCGCGTTCCTCGCGCTCTATCGGATCCGATTCGCACCCAAGGACAAGACTGCCCGGTCGTTCCTCTCGATCGCGATGCTTTCCGCGCTCTTTTTCTTCTTTGCGGCCGCGTTCGGGTTCTATCTCAATTTTTCCGTCCCGCTTTCGTCGCTTGTTTTCGTTTTCGCTCTTGGGTCGTTCGGTGCCGCTTACCAGACGCTTTCTTCGGCCTTGCACGGTGATAAGCGCCGCGTCGCACTTTATTCGTCCATCGTGGCATTCGGCGTCGGAGAAATCTCCTGGATGATCTCGTTCTGGCCGTTCGGGTACCTGACTGCCGGTGCGGTTTCGCTCATGTCCTTCTATATCCTGTGGGACATGGCGAACTCGCTGTTTCTCGGCGACATCTCGCGGAAGCGGACGGTCTGGTATCTCGCGATCTTCATGGTCCTGATCGGGATCCTGCTCGCGACATCGCCGTGGAGGATTCAGGTGTAGGGGAATTGATGTTGACAGAATCACTCTTCAGGTCTAGGATACGGAGCTCCTGCAATCATACTGTTTTTTTACATATTTCTTTAAACCTCTCAATCGGAGACTATTCTCATGAAATCGTTGAATGAAAGAATCCCAAAGAAAAATGGGAATATTACGTCATGGAGACAGAAGAAAAGGAATTTCACGGAATACACCAACAGCTTAAAGGGATTTGTCGTGACAGAACTTGTTTTCTGGGCGATAATCGCCGAAATCATGATTCTCAATGGTACGGTATCGGTGGGTAGTTGGGCGGTATTTGTGACATTGTTCCTCATATTTTTCATATCCCTTACGATCGGAGCAGCAAAATCAGGCTGTACTTGAAACCATCTTTCTTCACGCCAGTTCACGCAAGCTTCTGATATCCGTCAGTAGCTTGCTTTTTTACGAAAATCGAGAGAGCTGTTTCGGAGATACGATATCGATTCGGAATCCGAAACCCTTGCCAGAAACCATTTCCCGTGGTATGCTCCTTTTATCACTGCTTCCGAAACCCTATGTCATTGACCAAGAAAATACTCCTCGCAGTCGTTTTTTTCGTTCTCATCTTCGTCATCGGCGGTATCGGTGGCGTCTTTTTTCGCGACCGGGTCATCCCTTCCTTGCTCGCTTCGTTCCCTTCGCTTTCCCGGATGGACCTGTTCCAAAACATCACCGGCAATACGACGATCATCGAACGAAAGGAACAACTGGTCGTACAAGAGGATGACTCGGTGGATGCGATCGTTTCCCAGCCGTCGACGGCGGTCGTGACGGTCATCGCGCCCGTTATTTCTGCCAAAGGATCGGCCCCGGTGTTTCAAGAGGGCAATAGTCGGACCGGTGTACTGCTTACGAACGACGGGGTCGTCGTGACCTATGGGAATCCTTCATCTTCGACGACTCCGGTGAAGGATGCTCCGTATCGGGTATTGCTTCGTGACGGATCGAGCCATGACGCGATCCTGATCGGCGAAGACCGGCTTACCGATCTGACTTTTTTTCGGATCGATGGGAATGATTTTCCCGCCATCTCGCTGGCGAATTCCGACGACTCGTCCGCGGGGAAAAAAGTCGTCGCGATCGGAAGCTCGTATGAGGAGTATCGGAACCGGTTTTCCATCGCTGTTCTTTCCGATCGTGACCGTCGGTTCAATATTTCCAAAACGACAGTCGCATCCTCCGAGAAATGGGAAGGAGTGTTCAAGGTGGACCTCGCCAATCCAGAGGCGTATCTCGGCGGTCCGGCAGTGAACTTCCGTGGTGAGATGGTGGGACTGTTCGGCGAGACCGAGCTCGACGGGAAGGGGTCATATTTCCTGATTCCGTCGAATGTCGTACACGACACGCTACAGCTCGCGATCGACGGGAAACTAGCTTCCCGCGCATCGCTCGGTGTCTACTACGTGACGCTCACCAAGGTATCGGCTTCCGTAAACGGCGCAGGGTCACGCGATCACGGGGCACTCATCTATTCCCCGTCGGGCAAAACCGGTCTCGCGATCCTGGCCGGGTCGCCCGCAGACAAGGCCGGACTCCGATATGGCGACATCGTCACGACTGTCGACAACACCGACATCACGCTCGACAATCCGCTCTCCGTCGCCGTCGGCAGGCATTTCAAGGGCGAGACAGCCCAATTCGGTATTCTGCGCGACGGCAAAGACATGACCTTCACGGTCCAGTTCTGAACCTTCTGAAATTGCGAATCAGTTTTCAAATCTTTCTCATGCTTTCAAAAGACGCCTCACGCAGGCGTTTTTTTGTTGCCACTCATGATATGATACGCATAAAATTACAGGTACCTACTTATGCCGTCGTCAGAGTATGTTGCCGGACCTAATGGTATTTATGAGGAATAAAGGATGATGAATACCGGAGTTTAGCTCCGGTAGAAATAGATCACAATTTCTATCGTCGATATTGATATTTCGGTTCGTGAGCTTGACAAAAAGTTTGGAATAACGTATGCTATCGGGTCGGTATATTGTCGGCAATTGAACGTTAAAAAGGAGCATATACAATGGTAAAAATGACTACGAAAGACGTCAGCGGTCTTTTCCATAACCGCTACTATGCGGCCGATGAGACCGAGCAGGTATTCGGCTTCCGGCCGAAAGATATTACGCTTCCGGAGTACTGGAAACCAGAGGATTATGAATTGCATGCTGAGGCAGGGCATCTGCTGATCTGCTATCCGAATCGTTTGCCGAATTTAGAACCGGTGACGTTCGAAGAGATGGCGAAGCGTGCGCTGGCTGGGAAGTCGGTTTCGGAAGGGCTTCTATGGCAGAGTCAGTTCAGTCGCGACGGAAATCTGGTTTCGGATTGGATTTTGAATGATCCGCTTCAGAGGAATGGGATGCCACGATCCGGATGGCAGTTCGTGTCGCTGGATGCCTTGTCCGAAACGAGGGAAAAGGATTTTATCGAACAGACAAATACCCTGATTAGAAATATGGAGCAGTGTCTCCATCATGCCATCCCACCCATTTTGTGGGATGCAAAATCGAAGTGGGAAGGGTATGAACGGGACTTCGCGCGAAGCCTCATAAAACGAAGTGAACAAAAGGCAGCCTCGATGTATCTTTCCTCTCTCGATGTTACGAGATTTCTCAGGGAACCGGTGCAAAACGCGTTCTTCCGGTATCTGTTGGTCTTTGGCATGACTGGTGAGAAGTTATTCGGGAATGCATATTCTTGGTCATCTTCTCTCTCGTCGGACGGCCGCCTCGTTTACTTCGGCCGTGCGGACGGGGATGGCGCGATCGTGAGCGGGCTCACGCCGGATGACTCGTTCTCGCCTTTGCGTGCCGTGGCCTCCCGCAGTGGATTTTGATTTTCGGCCTTTGATCCTTTGTCTGGTATCCGACCCGTACAGGGTCGGATATCGAACGCCTTTCCGTAATGGGAAGGCTTTTCTTTTTTCAAAAAGGTTCTTATGAGAGTCGAACTCCGGAAGTGTACTCCGGGAATATCGTTTTTGACCGGAGGGCGCGGTTTAGGTATGATGAAAGGGAAAAGGGAACGGTTCAGACCCTCATCCGTCCCGGAGTACCGAGACACCTTCTCCCAAAAGGAGAAGGGGCGTTGTTATCGGATACGTCGATAATTTCGGATGAATCAATATATTTAGAGTCATATCGTTATGAGACAAAGCCAACTGTTCACCAGATCGCGCCGTGAAGCGCCCAAGGACGAGGAAAGCCGCAATGCGCAGCTTTTGATCCGGGCCGGGTACGTCCACAAGGAGATGGCGGGGGTGTATGCCTATATGCCGCTCGGACTTCGGGTCATCGAGAAGATCAAGGGCATAGTCCGGGAGGAAATGAATGCCTTAGGATGTCAAGAATTCATCATGACGTCACTTCAGCGGAAGGAACTTTGGGAAAAGACGGATCGGTGGGATGATCGCAATGTTGACGTATGGTTCAAGTCCGAACTCAAGAACGGAGGGCAGGTCGGCTTTGGTTGGTCGCATGAGGAGCCGATCACGGACATGATGCGGAACTATATCTCGAGCTATCGGGACTTGCCGGTCTACGGATATCAATTTCAGACGAAACTTCGAAACGAACTTCGGGCGAAATCCGGCATCATGCGGGGGCGTGAATTCGTGATGAAAGATCTGTATTCGTATAGCCGGACCGAAGAGGAGCACAAGGCTTTTTATGACGGCGTGATCGCAGCGTATCTTCGTGTTTTCGAACGGGTCGGACTTGGGAATTCCACATTTCTTACGTTCGCTTCCGGCGGGGCATTCACACAGTTCAGCCATGAGTTTCAGACCGTTTCGGATGTGGGAGAGGATATCATCTATCTCGACCGGAACAAGAAGATCGCGATAAATCAGGAAGTATTGACAGACGAGGTGGTCGCGCAGCTCGGTGTGGATCGCGGAACACTCGAGGAAGTGAAAGCGGTTGAGGTTGGCAACATCTTCAGTTTCGGCGGAACGAAATGCGAGCAACTCGGACTGTTTTTTAAGGATGACGACGGAAGTCAGAAGCCTGTTATTCTTGGGTCGTATGGTATCGGTATCACTCGTCTCATGGGAATCGTGGTAGAGCATTTTTCAGACGACAAGGGACTGGTCTGGCCCGAGGCGATCGCGCCTTTCAAAGTGCATCTGTTGTCGCTCGGAGCGGATGAGGCGGCGACCAAAGTCTACGAAACACTTGTGGCGGCGGGGATCGAGGTTCTCTATGATGATCGTGACGCGCGCGCGGGGGAGAAATTCGCGGACAGTGACTTGTTGGGTCTCCCGTATCGTGTGGTCATCGGCAAACGCTCCGTGGAAAGCGGCGAGGCGGAAGTGAAACAGCGGACGAACGAGGAAAATGAAATGGTCGCGATTGCCGATCTCGTGAAGTATTTCGTAGATAGATAAAACGGAACAGTGAAAGGAATACCCCCCGGCATTCGCGGGGCGAACTCCTCCGGTAACAGTACGATAGAAAGAACACATTAACTCGTGAACACGTGAACCGAATAACGGAAGCCCATATGCGAATCGTGGTACAGGCGGCCGATCTCGACGCGTCGCGGGTGGACGGGACGCGGGTATATCTTTTGGAACTCTTGCGCCGGTTCGGGACGATCGCGCCCGACGATCGGTTCGTGATATGCCATCGTGATACGTTCAATCCGGAACTCGCCCCGCCCGAATTTTCAAACTACGTGGTGCAGGCATTGTCGGGCGACCGGATGTGGATGCAGACCGCGTTCGCGAAAGCCTTGTTCGATCTTCGTCCGGACCGCGTGTTCATCCCGCTTCAGGCGGTGCCGATCGCGACACCCGAGGGGACACGGATCATCGCTACCGTGCATGACCTCGCATTCCGTCATTTTCCCAAGACGTTCCCCGCGGCGGATCGGGCGAAACTCAATCTCCTTTTGGGTGCGACCGTCCGCAAGGCGTCGCGCATCATTACCGTATCGGAATCGACCAAGTCCGATCTTCTCCGATTTTTTCCAGACCTGCCGGGCTCGAAGATCCGAGTCATCCATCATGGGGTGAATGCTGATTTTTTCTCGGCGCCGCTGTCCGAGAATGAGCGTGACGCACTCCTTGCGCACTATGGGCTTTCATCGGGATCGTATGTCCTCTGTGTCGGGGCGATCCAGCCACGCAAGAACCTGACACGTCTCGTGGCGGCGTTTGAGATAGCGAAGCTGAGCCATTCCGACATGAAACTCGTCATCGTCGGTGAGAAGGCATGGCTCTCCGATGCGATCGTCGATCGGATGAAAAAAAGTCCGTTCGCGGACGATATCATCCGGACCGGAAAAGTTCCGTTCCATGAACTCCCGATCTGGTATCAGAACGCACGGCTGTTCACGTTCGTGTCGCTCTACGAAGGTTTCGGATTGCCCGCACTCGAAGCGTTCGCCGCGGGGACGCCGGCTTTGCTCGGAAATGCCTCGAGCCTGCCGGAAGTCGGCGGGGATGCGGCACTTTATGCCGATCCTCTTTCCGAGACCGATATCGCCGACAAGCTTTCGCTTTTGTGGGAGGATGAAGCGCTTCGGGAGAAGCTCAAAAAGAAAGGGTTTGAGCGCGTGAAGCTGTTCTCATGGGATCGGTGTGCCGAGGAGACGCTCGATTGTATCAGGGAGTAAAAATCGTATTCGGAAGAGGGTTTTGTGTCCACGAAAACAATGTGATTATCGCATGGACTGATCTTCAAAAAAGCTTTTCATAAGCTGTTTTTTTGACGTATTTGACAAGGTTTCATATTTGGTTTACAACATACTTATTGTGTTCTGTTTTTTTACAATAATCAAACCTCTACGTCCATGGGAACAGTGGTCGGATTCAAGAGTGATGTCACGCCTTGCGAGGTGGCGTGCATCGAAGACTTCGAAGAGATGCGGAAGTTGATGGAGGTTGTCCGAGCGTTGCCGATTTTCCGGACGGAGGTATCCGTCAGAGGGAAAACGAAAAGCATCGTCGTGAATCTCGATATCGTGAAGCCGACGCTCGGTCGGTCGCTGCGCATCGCTTTTGTGAACGGCGTATGGGCTCGGATCGAGTCATTGAATGATTGGAGTCCCGAATATCTCAAATGCTATCTCAAGAAAGTCAACGAGAACATTTTCGGCTTTGATGGACCAGGGCCGGAAGCGCTTCGGAAGCTTATCGAATTGAATCGCATCATTGAGAATGAACAGGGATGGATGCGTAAAGGGTAATTATAAAACAGGGATTGATAATCTCCCTGTTTTTTTATATCGTATACGGGTCATACGCGTTAATGGGTTCTCAATGAAGATAGAGGATCGAAATACTATCCATATACCTTGCTCCTTCTCATCCCAATCTCCCTGATTCCTTATACCAAATTGACTGAATCCCTGTTACGTTCAAAAGTTCATATTTTTTTCGAAGCCAGCCATCGTCTTTGAAGAGGTGAGGCGCTCGCGGCGACGAAATAGAAAAGGTAACCGATAAGGACGTTCATAGGTTTCATTCGTCGTTCACTCCTTGCGAAGCAGGATTTTCCAGAAGAGATGCGCGATGAGGAAGAGACTGCCGATGATGATCGGGATGGTCCAATACGGGAAACGGATGGTGGAGAGCGTGAGGAGGAACGCGAGCCACGAGATGCCGATCCAGGTAAGCGGACTCCGCTTGTTCGGCGCGAACGGGAAGGTCGATCCGAGATGCCGGCCGAGTGCGGCCGTAACGGCGACGAGGACGAGAATCGAAGCGAACAAGGTCGCAAGATTGAGGTGAGTCGAAATGATGCCCGGGAGGATGGCATCGATGGTCAGGAGCAGGGCGAATGCGAACAGGCTGAGTTCGGATGCCTCGATGAGGAGCGCATACGCGACCGGAAACGCGGATCGTCCCTTTTCGAACGGACCGCGTACGGATGCCGGCATCCGACGCGGAATACGACGGATTGTCTGATCCGTATCGGGTGTCGTGGTCGGATTGTTTCCGTTCGTATTCATGACGTTGAGTGCCCGCTGATTATATGTATATACTGAGCTTCTCGCATATTTTTCTCCGTCCTTCTATCGTTTCCCGTAGGCGGTCGAGAAGCGGTCCCGGATCTGATTCGCGAACAGGCTGAGATTCCCGCGATCCGGTTTCGTCTGGAAGGTCGTCTGAAGTGAGATCGCATGAAGCTCGACAGGCGCTTCCAAAGAGACTTCGAAGCTTCCGCCCGGAAGGGCTTTGAGCGTGTCGAGAGGAACATCGCACGAATAGGTCGGATACTGGAAGAAGGCAAGCTGATTTCGTTTCAGTGAGCAGGTGGCCGTGATGGACAACGAATCACCCGACACCTCGATCGGCGTGGTCACGGAAAGCAACTTGTCGACGGCCTCGCGACTTTGTATCGGGATCCGTTTACCGCTCTTTATGACGGAATAGGTATCGGTGACCGTGTCATGAAACACCGTACCGTCCGGCTGAGGAGCATCGAACAACATGATTTTTCCAGGCTTTTGAAAACCAAGTTCCTCTTCGTTCACCGGAATCACGTCGTTCCAATGGAAACCGAGCGATTCGAAAATCTGGGTGCTCCCGATCGGACGTGCGAGGCCGGTCCCGTCGATGGCATAGACGCCTTGAGTGTCGGAGAGGAGAGATCCTTCGCGGAATCCGATTTTCGTTACCTTCGGGGGGAACATGGCGAGGAGTTCCTTGTTCGCGACGACGAGTTGTTCCTTGGGAAAGCGTGACAAGGCGGCCCGGTCGGATACGAATGGCAGGAGCGCTCCTGCCGAGAACAGGTAGGGGACGCCGTTCACCGTCACCCCGTGATCTTTCGAAGGTTCGACGATGGGATCGCCTTCGGGAAAGAAGAAGGACCGGAATGATTTTCGGATCGTGATACGTACGTTCCCATCGGCTGGAATCGCAGAGTCTTTCCGGAGGACGAGTTCCACGTGTGCCGAGGAAAACGATCCGACTGTTCCGGCATAGGTGCGAAGTGTTTCTTGGGCGGGGATACGACCCTTGCGCATAGAATCCGATCCGTCCGGCGAGAGTGGGTCGGCGAGGGTATTCTTCTCGGTGTCGGGATTGAGGAAGGAAAACGAGAATGTCTGTGATGGGAAAAGAGTATTGTATGCGAACATGATGCCTGATCCTATGAAGAGGACGAAGAGTAAAACGCGGGCTACGCGATACGAGGTCCGAAAGCGATCAGGAACGATAGTAGCGGGACGGAAGAGGATCATAGCGGGTCGAGTGAAAAGAGGAATGAATCGGTGGTAATGGCCGTGCGGTCCGGGAAGCGAGGAATATTTGCAGGAAGCGGACCAAGGCGCTCCGTCTCGAAGGAAACAACTGATACGAGGGAGAGCGATGCGGCCACACTTTCCCATCGATCAAGGTGATCGACCGGGGCGAGTAGATATATATGATCGTAGCGGTCTTTTGGAATTTTCGCAAAGTCATCCGGATTGAAACAGTATACGGCGTTCTTTCCGAAGAGAAACCGTAGTGGCCCTGCCGGGATAGCATACGGATCGCCAGTCGCATCGCGATCGATGAGGATCAAGTCGTGTGGGCCGACCGATTCGGAGAGCGCGCGGGTCTCGTCTTGCAATTTTCCATTTTCTGAAAAGGAAAAGACGGAAATCATCGGAAATATCCCTGCAAGCGCGACCAGAACTGAAATTCCGAGGACAGCATTCTTTCCGCGTACGCCCGCTTTGGAAAGGATTGATGGCAACAAGACGGAAAACGAGACGAGGAGGGCTGGCCAGACAGAAAAGAGGAGCCGACGGAGCATCCATGGATGATCGGCCGAGATATTGGGATCGACGAGGTAGAGGAACGTAGGCAGGGCGAGTAAAACCGGAATGAGTGCCAGCCGATCTTTGCGGATGATGAGGAAGACGACGGATGCGATGCCGAATACGATGACGGGAAGCAGGCCGTACGGGATGAATAATTTCCACAAAGGAATCAGATTCGAGAGGCGCTCCGTGACGACGGACCCGGTGTTTCCTGACCGGGACACGTTTTGGAGCAAAGCCTTCGCGATTGACGTGTAACGCGGGAGACTACTGAGGAGATCGAGGGCGAGTACGCTCCCTACGCCGATGAGCGGAAGAGTCCTCAGGAAGGAAGAATGCGCTGCAAAATAGGGACGGCCCGACTTTGAGAAGAAAAAAATGCCGAACGCGATCAAGAGAATCGGAAGGCCTTCGATGCGGGTGACGGCAAGTAACGTCCCAGTCAGGATCGAAGCGAAAAAAAACAATCGACGTGGATGCCGAAGGAACGAGATGATGAGGAACGAGAGGAGGAGAAACAGGAACAAGGCGAGATTTTCCGTGAGTGTGAACTTCGCGAACCAGGAAGGGAGGAACGAGGCCGTCGCGATGAGGACCGATCCGACGGCAGCGGTTTCATCGGACAGAATCCGGACCAGGACGAACAGCGTCAAAAGCGAAAGTGCGAGCAATACGCCGTTTCCCGCAGTCAGTCCGGACAATCCGAACAGCGAATAGAAAAAACCGAGCCAAGAAACGGAACTGGTGGGGAATTGCGATTGGAGTGACCCGTCCGCGATGTAGGAGAATCCGGGGAAATTAAGCGCTTTTCCAGGACCGTAGAGCGCAAAGAACGTGCTGATCGCAGGTGAGGAGAACGTCAGTTTTCCATTTTGTGAGAGCTCGATTGCCGCTTCCGCGATAGATCCTTGATCCCTGCCCGAGAAGAGAGTGGGCGTCGAGCCGTACAGCAAAAAGACCGTATAGGCAATGACGAATGCGACGACTATCCGTGCGATCAATGATGCACTCGCAAGAAATCGGAAGAGGAATACCGCGAGGCCGGCTACTGCAAGGACGGACAGCGCGATTACTGCGATAGACGAAAAAACGCCAGCCGATGCCAGGGCATAGGCCGACCAGGAAAAAAGGACGAATCCGATCGCGAGGTGAGCGAAACGGTCGGACGAGGTGTCGATGTCGGTATCGTATTTCATGACAGGTACAGTATAGCGGAAAAGAGTGCCCTTTTCCAATTTGCAAAAGAGAGTCTCTCTCGGTACAATAAAGGTACCTATTCGTAAAGGTCGCCTCGGTATCCGTGCCGGCAGCGACCGGTTCACTTCATTCATGATACTTCCGTTCTCATTTCTCTACTGGTACGCGGTGAAGGGCCCCCGCTTCCTGTTTTCGACGTGGAAGAACCTGATGCGGTATCTTGTCAGGCGTTTCAATTTCCTCGAATTGCTTACGACCCTTTTCTCGCCATGGAAGCGAGATATCTCACCGAAAGATTGGCTTGGTCTCGAGATCGGGAAGACGCTCAATCGCATCCTCATGAACGTATTCTCTCGTTTTATGGGGTGTATCGTCCGTATCCTCGTTTTGATCGCGGGAGTGATCGTCGTGACGGTCGTCGGCGCCGTCGGCCTGCTCGCTTTCCCCGGATGGTTTCTCGGTATGCCGGTGTTCCTCATCCTTTCGGTCACGTCGATCGTTCATGGTCGGCTCGACACCATGGAATCGATTGTGATCCTCGTCTCGGCACCATCGTTCCTCTTCCCGTTGTTCATCTTGCTTTTTCACGGCGACGATATTGCTTTACCACAAAATCGCCGGGAGCTTTTCGCGACGAAATGGTTCCCCCGTGTCCTGGTCCGGCTCGGTGTCCGGGCGGAAGAATTTCATCGGGAAGAATGGGAGAGCGAAGAGGCTCTCGGGAAAAAATTGGCCGAACTGAATCTTTCACGGGAAACCTTCGATGATATCGTCGCCTACGAGATTTCGGCCGCCGAACTCCGTGCCAAGAAACGTCAGCCGTTCCTGTGGGAAAACCTCCGCAAGACCGTTCCGATCGGTCGTGGATGGCAGTACGGCTTTACGATTCATCTGGACCGCTATTCCACCGACCTTTCAAGATTTGATTATTCCGAATACTCGCATTTGCATCTGTTCGGGCGCGACGACGAATTCCGTCTCTCGACGTTGGTGATGCGTCGACCGGGGCAGAACAGCTTTCTCCTGATCGGCGATCCCGGTATCGGCAAGAAGACGTTTGTTCACGCGCTCGCCCGCAAGGTCCGCGAGGGTGATTTGCCGGAGTTCGAGCACCTCCGTTTTCTCCTCCTCGATCTTGGTATGGCGGTCGGGGATGCCGTGAACCGCGGTATCGATCTCGACAATTCCATCCGTTCATTGTTCTACGAGGCCACTCATGCCGGCAATGTCGTCTTGATTATCGAGAATATCGACACCTTCCTCGGTGGTGATACCAGACATCCGAGCCTCGCCCCGGTCTTTGCGGAGTTTCTCGCCTCGCCGGCGTTCCAGGTGATCGGCACCATCGGCAATGCTCGCTACAATGCGCTCGTGCATCACGATGAGCAGATACTCAAGTTCTTCGAATCGGTGTATCTGCGCGAACCCGAAGCCAGGGATACGATTCAGATACTGCTTGATCTCTTGGTCGAGACGGAACGTTTTCGGCCGATCTTCACATGGAAGGCGCTCCAGTCTATCGTCGAACTTTCGGGACAATACGATTGGGACGTGCCCTATCCGGAAAAGGCGATCGACCTCATGCAAGAGACGCTCATACGGTGGCAGACGGAACCGGATGGTCCATTCATCACCCAAGAAACGGTCGAGGCGTTCGTCTCGATGAAGACAGGGGTGCCGGTCGGTGCGCTCGGCGAGGATGAGAAGGAGCGATTACTGAAACTCGAGGAAGTGTTGCATCACCGGGTCATCGGGCAAGACGACGCGGTACGGCAAATATCCGAGGCATTGCGACGTGCCCGTGCCGGGTTTGGTAATCCCAAGCGACCGCTCGGATCGTTCCTCTTCCTTGGTCCGACCGGCGTCGGCAAGACCGAGACCGCCAAAGCTCTTTCCGAGGCATATTTCGGCGATGAGGAACGGATGATCCGGTTCGATATGAGCGAATATCAGACGCCGGATTCCGTCTTGCGACTCCTTGGTTCGAGTGGTTCGAGCGAAGAAGGTCGTCTGGCCGGCGTCATGAAGGAGCATCCGTTCTCGGTCGTACTGCTCGACGAGATAGAGAAGGCCTATCCGAAAGTCCTCGATATCTTCTTGCAGATCCTCGATGAGGGTGCGGCGACGGACGGGTTTGGAAAGAGGATCAATTTTCGCAAGTGCATCATCATCGCCACGTCGAACGCGAGCTCGCTTCTGATCGCGGAGCTCCTTGGTCATGGGGCGACGCCGGAACAGGCCAAGAACGAGGTGATCGCCGACATCGCGAAAAACGGCACGTTCCGTATGGAGTTCATGAACCGGTTCGACGGTATCATTTTCTTCTCTCCGCTCGGGGACGACGAGCTCGGAAGTGTCGTCGGTATCAAGTTGGCCGTGCTTGCCGAACGTATCAAAAAACAAAAAAACATCACTGTCTCCTTCGGACCCGACGTGGCTCAGGCAATCGTCAAGGGTGGCTACGAAGCCGCGTTCGGTGCACGATCGCTCAACCGGTATATCGAGGATCACATCGAGGACGTGATCGCACGCAAGGTGATATCGGGGGAAGTCATCGCGGGAGGGAACCTGACGATCGGCGGATCGGACTTGCAGTGACGCCTTTCTCCGTCATGTGATAGACTATCTTTTTCGAATAATGGCATGTCGGATGAACTGAAAACATCCCTGAAGATACTCATGGTCGCACCGACCCCTTTTTTTGCCGATCGTGGGATGCATATCCGCATCCTCGAGGAGGCACGAGCCCTCTCCCGGCTTGGTCACGAGGTGAAGATCGCGACCTATCATATCGGGAAGGATATTCCGGAAACGGAGAATCCCGGTATCGATGTGCGCCGCATCCGCCGGTTGCTCTTCTGGTATCGCAAGCTCGAAGCGGGGCCGGATTGGCAGAAACTCGTGCTCGACGTGCTTCTGATCCGCAAGACCTATACGTTGTCGCGGGAGTTCCGTCCCGATGTCATTCATGCGCACATTCATGAAGGCGTGGCGATCGCATGGGTGGCATCGCTCTTGCTTCGTTTGCACGGGGAGCGTCCGAAACTCGTCGCTGATTTTCAAGGAAGTCTGACGAGAGAAATGGCTTCCCATGCCTATCTCAGCGGTGGATTTCTTCGAAATATTTTTCAGTCGTTGGAGACGTGGCTCAATGATCTTGGCGATGTGGCCGTATCGAGCTCGTGGGCAAGTGCCGAGGAAATAGCAACTTTGCGGAAAAGAGGATCCGTGGAGACGGTTCTCGACGGTGCTCGGTATCTGCCAGCGCTTTCACCGGAAGTTCGTATGAATATTCGGGACGGGTATCATATCCCACGAGATGCGACCATTGCCGTCTATACCGGGGCGTTCATTCCGAACAAGGGCGTAGAGACGCTCGTCGGTGCGATTCCCAAGGCGCTTCGGAATGACACACATCTTCATTTCGTGCTTGCCGGTTTTCCGAGGGACCTGCTTGACCCGCTTCTTTTGAAATACGAGGTGTCGACCGATCACGTGACGGTCATTTCCCCGCTCCCGTATTTCACGATCGGGGATATTCTCGGTATGAGCGATATCGCGATCGATCCCAAGCACGATGACACGGGTCAGGCGAGTGGCAAGATGCTCCAGTACCTGGGCGCGGGACTTCCGATCGCCTGTTTCGACACGCCGAACAACCGGAATTACCTCGGCGACGGAGGCGTGTATGCGACGGAATCGACGTCCGATTCCCTTGCCGATGCGATCATCACGCTTGCCGGGAAACGGACATCGTGGGACGATATCGGGAGAGCCAATCGGCTCCGGGCGCAGCGATTCACTTGGGACAAGACGGGGGAGAAGCTCGAAAAAATCTATCTTGGAATATTATGAAACTGCTGTTGATCAAGATCGGAAAGGCTTGGCAGATACTCCGTCGCGAGGGATTCGTACACGGCATGAAACGGATCATCCCAGCCGGGTTGTCGCTGTTCGGACGTGTCCGGTCTGCAGATGTCCTTTTCATAGCCGGAGGAGTCGGGGACAGTACGAGGTTTCGTACTCGGAATATCGCGGAGGAACTCGGATTCCATGGCATCACCTCGTCTGTCACAGTACAGGATAATCCGCGACTCTCCTCGTATGCGGACAAGTTTTCTATTTTTGTCTTTCATCGCGTCCTCTTCACGCCGTCAGTCGTGAAACTTGTCGCCGAGATCAAGAAACAAGGAAAGGAAATCATCTTCGGGATCGACGACCTCGTGTACGATCCGGTATTCCTCAAACATATGGATTACTGGCGCGTGATGAACGCGCTCGAGCGGAAACTCTACGAACACGGCGTCGGAGGCGAGATCCTCGCCGATCCGTACGTGAAGACAGCGATGACTACGACTTCCTTTCTGGCAGAGAAGCTTCGTGAGAAGGGAAAGACGGTATTTATCGTGCCGAACCGACTTTCGGTGTCCGACATGAACATCGCCGACTTGCTGTATGCGGAGCGTCCGGAGCGGCTGAAGGCAAAACGGGACTTCGTCACGATAGGGTATTTCAGCGGAGCCATGGGGCATGATAAGGATTTCACGACCGTAGCCGGCGCATTGCAGCGGCTTCTGGAGAAGCATGAAGATCTCAGGCTGCTCATCGTCGGTCCGCTTGTGCTTGATGATTCGTTCGGAAAATTTTCCGATCATATCGACCGGAAGCATTATGTCGGGCGGAAAAAGCACTTTGGAAATGTGGCATCCGTCGATATCAATATCGCACCCTTGGAGATCGGCAATCCGTTCTGCGAGGGGAAGTCGGAGCTCAAGTTTTTTGAAGCCGGGATACTCGGTGTGCCGACCGTCGCGTGTGCTACACGGACCTTCCGCGAGGCGATCCGAGACGGCGTGGACGGATTCGTAGCCGCAAACGAAGCGCAGTGGGAGGAGAAGCTCGAACGTCTCATCACCGATCCCGATCTTCGGAAACGCATCGGTGAGGCTGCGAGAAAAACCGCCCTTTCCCGCTATGTGACGACAAACGCCGATGACAGGGAATATGTGGAATATCTGAAGGAAGCGATTTCGAGAGTTGTCAGCGATACCAAGAAAATTGATTCGTAGGGCCTGAAAGGAGTCCGACTCCCTAGCGGGAGTCGGACTCCTTGGTGCAACAAAGTGAGTCGTTAAGAAGAGTATTCGAAACAATATGGAAACGGAAGTATTCGAGCGGGAGCTGGCGATGTGTCAGGAACTATCACAAAAGAATGGCGGGAAATGCGCATGGGGCGAATGTAATACCTGCGGTGTCATCCCGCTGCTCTATAAACTGGGAAAAGGGGAGCTGTATGAAGCAGAATCCGCGGTGGCTGAATTGAAGTCGTCGGTTTTGAAGTATGACGATAACGGATAATTTTACCTTTCCTCGATTTGATTACCATTTCTAAAAAACCAGTTCCCTCCGTCTCCGCGAGGCCCGGCGAAGCGGTCTAAGACTCAGTCCAGAAGCCTCTGGATTGCTACCCCAGCATACGCGGGGCAGGCTACCCGAGAACGAGCTCGCAAAGACCGGCTTATAGGGAATGTATTAAATGGAAAGAGTATTAGCCGGATTGATTCGACAATGAAACAATGAGACAATGCATCAAGTGGCGTAGCAACAGAGCAATGTAACCGTGTATCAATTCAACAAGGTAGCAACGCAACCATTCAACAATAAAGGTATATGAACATACTCGTGACAGGTGGTGCCGGATTCATCGGGTCGGCGGTGGCCAAGGCTTTGATGGATCGCGGTGATACGCCGATACTCATCGACAATTTCAACGACTACTACGATCCGCAGCTCAAGCGTGACCGGATTTCGATGTTTCTCGCCGGATATGAGGGGAAGTTCCGCTTGTATGAAGGAGACATCCGTGACAAGGCGTTTCTTGATACCGTCTTTGAGAAGGAACAGCCGGAAAAGATCGTCCACCTCGCCGCGATGGCCGGGGTGCGGTATTCGCTCGAGCGGCCCGAGCTCTATGCCGACGTGAACGTGATGGGAACGCTCAATATGCTCGAATGCGCGCGAAAGTATGGTACGAAACATTTCGTGTATGCATCTTCTTCCTCGGTCTACGGTGAGAACGACAAGGTCCCGTTCTCCGAATCCGATCCGGTCGAACATCCGGTATCGGTCTATGCCGCGACGAAAAAGGCGACGGAGCTTCTCGCGGACGTCTATGGGCACGTGCATGGACTGAAGACTACCGGACTACGATTCTTCACGGTGTACGGTCCGTGGGGACGGCCGGACATGGGAGTGTTCACATTCGTGCGAAATATCATCGAAGGGAAACCGATCGATCTTTACAACGGCGGGGATATGCGACGCAACTTCACCTATATCGACGACATCGTATCCGGAACGATCACGACGCTTGATGCCGATCTGCCGTCGGGAAGCGTCATGAATATCGGCGGCGACCGGGACGAGTCACTTTCGGATTATATCGCATCCGTCGAAAAGCATGCCGGTAAGACGGCAGAGAAGAGGATGCTCCCGATGCAGCCCGGCGACGTGACCCGGACGGTCGCGGATATCTCGAAACTCCGCGCGCTCGGTTGGGCGCCCACGACCCGTATCGACGACGGTATCGCGAAATTCGTCTCGTGGTATCGGGAATATTATCACCTGACATAATATTCCGAAGTGGCAATCATTGTTGCATTCAGGAGTTCACCCCGCGAATGCCGGGGCGAACTCCTTTAGTCTCATAAGACTCAAAGATGGATTGAAGAAATATCTTTGGGTCAGTATCATTCGCATCCTTCCGAAAACCGGTTCGATATGGTATGATTTTGACAAGAAGGAACCCTTTCGGGAAGAAATACGCACACAAACGAAACCACCTGAACCTATGATCCGATCGAAAGCGTTTCGAGTCATCGCCATCGTCTTTTTGTCCGTATCCGCGGCTGCAATCGTTCCTCGTGTCGCCCAGGCAGCCGGGCTTGTTCCGTGCGGGGATGGCGGTGTAGAGACTGCCTGCACGCTTTGTCACTTCATTACCGGTATCAGCAACATCATCCTGATCATCCGCAATATCATGCTTTTCATCGGGCTCGCGGTCATAACGGCGATGGGTGTCGTCTATGTCATCTCGGCCGGAGATGAGAAGCTCATTACGCTGGCCAAGGGAGGTATCAAGTCGACGTTGATCGGAATCATCGTGATACTCTTCGCGTGGTTCATCGTCAATATGATCATGTTCTACGTCTTCCAGGCCAAGAACGATCTCGGTGTCGGTGTCACGTTCAAGGGTACGGACGGATTCACCTTCCAGTGCAGTACGATTTCGACCGCCGGTTCGACCGCCACTGGCACCTATGTCTCGTCGACGAGTTCAATGGGGACGGGGAGTGGCGGATCGGCGACCTGTACGAGTGGGAGATGTGCCACGGATCCGTCGATTATCAATGCTATCAACAACAACTCGTATGGCATCAGCGGGAACGTCCTTCTTTCGATTATCGCAGGAGGGGAAGGGTGCAATAAATCCGTCTCAACCGATGGAAACGGCTCTTGCGGATATGGTCAGTTGTTACCAGAAAATCGAACGAAATGTGGTATCACAGGTACGGCTGCTGAAACCTGTACGAAAATCCAGAACGATATTGCACTCGACATGAACTGCTCTGCATGGCTTATGAAGGACAATTCCAAACGTTGTGGAACGGACATCGAAAATGTGGCTTCCTGTTGGAATACCGGGTCGCCAAATAATTGCGCTCGGAGTACGAACAATTATTGCGGTCGTGTCAAGGGATATTATGACAGTTGCAAATAATGGTATCAATATGAAATACAGAATCAGTATCTTGGTCGTATGTTTGCTCCTTCCGATGCCATCGTTCTTGGTACATGCCGAGGATGTCTTTGTATTTCACTTCGATCGGACAGGGGACAAGATAATGTTCGATTCGACGATAACTGATCCGGTTCTGAAGACCGACGACCCGTCATTTTCGTTCCTTGTCTTCTCAAAAGCGATACATTCCGGGGCGTACAGTCTCGATTTGTACGATGTGAGTGGGGCGAAAGCGGTCTCGACGAAGTTCGATATTGCCCAGGGGAAATCCTCGTTCGAGGTTCCCTATTTCAGCATCGTGAACCGGTTTCAAATCGTATCCGTCGTGACCGGCACGACGGTCCTTCAGGGAGACCTCTCGAAATTCGTGACCTGCAACGCTAATGGCATCTGTGAGTTCGAGAAGGGCGAGAACAATCAGACCTGCCTTTCGGACTGTGCGTCCGGAAACGTGAAATTCAGTCCGCAGACACAGGCATTGCTCGACAAGAACAACGGAGTCATCAAGGACCCGCAGTCCGGTGCGCCGATTCTCTACAAGAGTGGGGCTGTTCCGGCGGTAAACCCGTTATCGTTGCCGTCGTCAGACAATATGACACCGAGTTCCGCATCGGTGGCTCCAGCCGCCACTGCAGCCGCTCAACCACAGTCTACCCCCGCCTGGGAGGTCGTCACGATCATCGTCGGATTTATCCTGATACTCGGTATCGCATTCATCGCCTGGCGACGGATGCGACGGGAATAGCCCGTTCATCGCGGTTTCTTTCGACAGTCTGACTTTGATTGAGTCGGCATTTTCGTGTAAGCACGGTCGCAATAGATAGTAATTAACTGTCACCGAACGGAGAGAGAATCTTTCGGTTCCCGACGCCGGTCTTTTGGATTTCAAACACTTTCTTCCTCAGTATATCGAGTTCCCGTTTCAACAGCAACGGATTGAGTGATTCATGCT
>CAITOC010000066.1 GCA_903893925.1 Candidatus Moraniibacteriota bacterium | reverse complement strand
GATCGCGACAACGACCTTGGTCGCGATCAACGGAATGATGAGTCCGGTCCTATCAGGATGAGACAGGATGACCGGAATGGCTTCGTCCGACGTCGCCAGATACACGGCCATCAGGGTTCCTATGGTCAGAAGCCGCTGCACATACAAGGCCGTCGCAAACACGGAAAATCCGCACTGTGGCAGGATGCCCGCAAGCGCGCCAAAAATCGGACCGGTCGAACCGGCCCGTTTGATCTTTTCCACTACCGTCTTGGTGAACGCATCTTCCGCAAGTTCGATCCCGACATACACGAGGAACAGGAGCGGGATCGTTTTTGCACTGTCGATAAGCGCGTCAAGAAAGATATCGTACATACCAGAAAAATCGATAATTGCCGAACAACCCGACCCTCACCCTTGCCCTCTCCCAGTGGGAGAGGGGGAATCTCTGCTCACTCGTATTGTTTACTGATCACGTCGAGCACTTGTCACACAATCCGTAAAACTCCATCGAATGATCCGAAACCCGGAACCGTTCATCCCGAAGCAACCGTTCTTCCTCACTATCGAGATGACCTTCGAACGAGACGGATTTCACGTCATGACAGCCGAGGCAGACGAGGTGATGCTGATGTCCGCCGGAGAGTTCGAACGAGCGACCCCGACCGACAAGCCGCACCTCGCGAATGACGCCTGTTTCCTCTAGGAAGCGTAATTCGCGATAGATAGTCGTCCGATCAGCTGTAATGTGACGTTTCGAAAGTGATTCCGTCACAACCGAGGCCGTCAATGGGACTTTGGCCGCACTGAAAATATCCAGCATCGCCTTCCGGATTCTGGTCATCCTCCCATTCCTCTTCTTAATAATCCCCTCGAGTTCGTCGGTTTCCATACCGGCATGGTATACCACCAGTATTATTATTGCAACACTGTAGCATTATTTGAGGCTACTGTTATTACTGCTATTTCATGATATAAACCCCGCCCTGTACCATGCGGTACGGGGCGGGGTTTAGCACTGTCAGAATCGTCTTGATGCCTAGAGGACGGCGTCCTTGGCAGCCTTGGCGAGGCGGAACTTGACCACGGTCTTGGCCGCGATCTTGATCTTGGCTCCGGTCGCCGGATTCACACCCATGCGTGCCTTACGCTTGGCCTTCACCATCTTTCCGAATCCCGGGACCACGAACTCCCCGTTCTTCTTGACTTCCTTGTACGCGAGCGCCGCGAGTGCATCGAGTGCACCACCGACATCCTTCTTCGTCAAACCCGTCTTCTCCGAGAGCGTCGTCAACAGCTGTGACTTCGTAAGCTTTGCCATAACGTTGTTTCCATTCCGCATCCGCCGACGGCGGACAGAGAACGAATTTTCTGCTATCATGTATTATTTCGTGCGGATCCTTACGGTCTCCCCTATCGCATCGACCTGCAACCAAGGCGCCGAACCCGTCACTACCGTTAAATATTACGATATTTACTGGCGTTTTGCAAATGGACCAATAGCCATTCAATTAAATGAAAACTCCAGTCATCCTATGAATGACCGGAGTTTGCGTTGATATGTCCGATTTTTAGTCTACAATCTCGCATACATCCCGGATGAAAACCAAATCACCGAATAGCACATGAGGGGCATACGTAGACCACCATTCAGCGGCTGCCGAATTATGCTCTTTTAGAAGGCTTAAAGCTATTTGCCCAGAAACAGCAAATCCTCCGAGATTTTCTGACTTTCCCCCAAATATACCTGCCTGTCTAACGCTGGCCGGTGGCACATCCCTCATTGGCAACACTAAGTCGACCCATGCTTTTCTCACCCATTCCGGCGCTTGTCCTGGCGGTACGTCATTGATTCTGAATTGAGCCATGTATCCTCCGATTTGTTATCAAGATGATGAATACTATGTTAAAATGCTTCACTTTCAAGAACAAAGTATCAGTCACGAGATATAATGTCAACTGAAACGCCTCTTATGAAACGCCTTTTATCAGTGAACTATCAGTGAAAACACTACTGTAGTTTCCGCACCGATGAATCAATAAAAACTGGAAGGACCATCAACTGCAATACCGGTGTCAGTCCGACGCCAAAAAGCGGGATGATCGGCATGTAAGGACCGTATGCCCACATACCTGTCGATAGAGCGTATCGTTCGATACCGACCGCGATGAGGAAACCGAACGAGGCAGTCAGAACGATCCGTTTCCATTCATCCCCTTTCCGGAAAATCCGATTGAAAAGGAAAAGTTCCGGGGAGAGGATAAGGAGCGTGAGCGCGACATCAGTGAATGCAGCAATGCTGTGTATGAAGATGAAATCCGTAACGCTCGAGAAATGCGGCGCGAACAGGAAAGCCTGGGACATCTCCCACGCTAGGTTCAGGACAAAGCTGATGATGAGTATCATCGCGATTTTTCTCATAGTTCTAGGTATCTCTTTTACAGGACGTGTCATACCAAATGCGATTGATTATACCATTTCTAAAAAACCCATTTCCTCCGTCTCCGCGAAGATTTTCGTCTTCGGAAATCCGCGGCGGTCCAGTTCTGTGCCATAAATCCTGGTCAGCAACGCTTCGCATAGCGATGCGAGCAGGAAGACAGTCTTATACCGAATTAACGTAATTTGTTGTATATCGCTACCAGAGGAGTGCTAGAGGAGTGCTAGAGGAGTTCGACTCCCTATAGGGAGTCGAACTCCTGAACGTAACTCCTGAACGTAACAGGGATTCAGTTTATTTGGCATTATAGGCAGTGAATTATTTGGAAATGGTATTACTTCGTTACTCCGTATGGCTTATATTCTCTTCCCTGTCTCGGTCAAAAAGGAAGAGAGCTCTCGTATCTTTCCCTTCTTCCCAGATGGTATGATCTCGTCAGCTAACAGTTCCGCACGCTCCAACCCCTCTTCGAGCTTCCGCTTGCCGCCCGGGGCGATCATGACCAGACTGCTCCGCGCGTCGTCCTTGTTGATCTCCTTCTTCACGAGACCGATCTTCTCCATCGGCAGCAACAATCGAGTGATGCCGGACGCCGTCAATCCGACCTTCTCGGCCAAATCGATGCGACGAATACCTGGGCTCCCCGCTTCGGACAAATGTGACAGCATGATGAACTCAGTAAAACCGAGTCCTCCGAGACCGTTGTCGAAGCGCCTACTCACCTTTGCCTGCACCTTCGCCATTTCCATGAAAAACCGTACCGACGTGGATAGCGTTTCCATATATGTTTGATTAGTATTTGACTACTCAAGTATATATCAACAACAAAAAACTGTCAACACATATTGATTATCCGTAAGGAGTTCGACTCCCTAGAGGGAGTCGAACTCCTTTTCATGATCTCCTTCACCGTACTTCTCATTTTGTCAATCATTCGAAGTCCACGGTGAAACTGTACATACCCATCGAACACGAGCCCTGGAGTTTGGTTCCGGCGGTCTGTGCGGGGACGTCGACATCCGTCGTGCCCGTACGCGGGAGGTTCTTGCGATAATTGATCGCCGGGATGGAGAGTGACGATGAACAGTCGAACGTATTGTCAGTGACGAAGCGGATAACGGTCGGCACACCGGCCTTGGCCGTGATCGCTTTGGGTGTGTATCCTCCCTTGACCGCGATCTCGATTACCTGCTTTCCATCCGTATTGACTGCATCGCTTTTGACGACCGCTTTTGTCGGAGGAGATACGGGAGCCTTATTCGTTATGACACCGAGATACATCCCCGCTCCAAGTGCGGCGATACCCAATATGATAACGGTAATGACGGTTGTTATGTTCTTTTTCATATGATTGCAATTGGTTTTTTACCAGACAGGTATTTCTGTCTTCGCGAGGATTTCGGCTTTGGAATCCGCGGCGATTCAGACTACAAGAAGAATCTGAATTCCTGGATTGCCACGCCCTTGAGGACTCTGTCTCGCAATGACATCAGAGTGAATTAGAAATTAAAAACAGGAGTGATGATTCCCAGACTCGCCAGACCGTTCAAGAGATTGAATATGCCGAAGAAAATGACCAGGAGTCCGGCAGCCTTGAAAAATATCCCCGACCGTGCACCCTTTCCAATGCCGATCGAACTGAAACTGAGTAGGGCGAGAACCGGAAGGGTACCGAGTGCGAATGCGATCATCGTCAATGCGCCTTGGGAAAAACTTCCCGTCGAAAGCGCATAGAGTTGCATCGACTGCGTGAACCCGCACGGAAGGAAGAACGTGACGATTCCGGCCAAGAGCGGCGTGAGCGTATGATTGAGTTCTTTCACTCCATGCATACGCTTGCTGATAAAGTCAGGCATGGATGGCTGGAGTTTCCTCGCCCATGGAAATACGTCCAGGAGATTGATACCGAGAATGAGAAGCACGATCGCAACCAGGAAACCGAGAATGGTCGTCCCTGTTCCCCCGATCTGGAAGACGGACCCGAGTGCTCCAATGAGTCCTCCGAAGAGAAAAAACGACGCCAATCGTCCGACATGGAATAGTGCCTGTGGCCGAAATATCTCACCTTCCTTCGCGAAGTTCGCTGACAATGAGAGTACGAGCCCTCCGACCATCGCCATGCACGAAGAGAGCGACGCGACGATCCCGATCAGGAATGCCGATCCGAACCCCACGTCCGACGATGTAACCAGATTCACCACTCCGAGACGCTGGAGCCCGAAGAATACCCCGATCAAGACGAGTGCTATCGGTGCGGCAAATATGAATTCGGACCATTTCGGCACATGTATTCCTTTCTCGGTCGACAGCGTATAGCCATGCGCCTTGAGTGTCTCACTCAGGTCATGCGCGATGCGATCTTCCTCACGATCGCCGAACTCCCCGATTACCTGCACTCTGGCATCCGTGAGTGACGCCTTCACCGAATCGACCCCCTCGACATCGCGAAGTTCGCTCTCGATAAGCATCGTACAGGCCTTGCAGTGCATGCCGGCCGCATGAAACGTGTATGTTTTCATAGTGTTGTATCTTGGTCGTACCCTCTCCATGTTGTTTTCGTTGTCGGTTGTCAGTTGTCGGTTGTGAGTCGGCAATCAGAGACGTTTCGTCCTGAGCCGGAGCGAATTCCCGACAACCGACACGCTCGAGAAGGCCATCGCGAGTCCGCCGAACACCGGATTCAACACTATGCCGAAGAACGGATACAGAAGTCCTGCAGCAATCGGAATACCGACGACATTGTAGGCGAAGGCCCAGAACAGGTTCTGTCGTATGCCGTTCATCGTAAGTTTCGAAAGATGCACCGCCTTCACGAGCTTGGATATATCGCCGTGCAGGAGAGTGATGCCGGCCGATTCGATGGCTACATCTGTACCGGTCCCCATGGCGATACCGACATCGGCGGCCGCGAGCGCGGGTGCATCGTTGATACCGTCACCTGTCATCGCGACAATCGAGCCTCCAGCCTGAAGTTCCTTGATTTTTTTTAGTTTTCCCTCCGGCAAGACACCGGCGACAACTTCGTCTATCCCCACTTGGGTAGCAACGTATCGTGCCGTATCCGCATCGTCCCCGGTGAGCATAACGACCTTCATGCCAAGTGCGTGCAGGCGCGACACAGCCTGTTTTGCCGCTTTCTTGACCGCATCTTCCACCATAAATATTCCAAGGACCGAAGTATCATTCCCGAGTATGATCGGTGTTTTGCCTTCACCGGTCGCTTTCACCATCGACGTGCTATCGCATTTCAGTCCGAGATCGTCAAAGAGTCGAGCATTGCCAGCATGATAGATAGTGCCGTCGATACGACCACAAATCCCCTTCCCTTCGATCGCAGAAAAATCCTCGACAGAGCCGAAAATGATATCCTTTTCGGTCGCGCCTGTCACGATCGCATGAGCGATCGGATGCTCCGATCGACTCTCAAGCGATGCGAGAATCGCAATCAATTCATCATCGTTTCTATCTGAATGGTTGAGTACCGAAACGAGTTTGGGTTTCCCTTCCGTAATCGTCCCAGTCTTGTCGACGACCATGACCGTTGCCTTGTGGAGTTGTTCGAGTGTCGCCGCATCCTTGATAAGAATCCCTTCTTTGGCTCCTTTACCGACCCCGACGATGATAGCGGTCGGCGTCGCCAAACCGAGAGCACACGGACACGCGATAATGAGGACCCCGACAAAAGACGAGAGTCCGTACGACAATGCCTGTGAAAACCCAAGGAATGGTGTCCCGACAATGAGCCAGACCGCCAATGATAGAAATGCGATAACGAGGACGACCGGTACGAAAATCCCCGATATTGTGTCCGCGAGCGCCTGAATAGGAGCTTTGCTCCCCTGCGCATCCTCCACCATGCGAATAATACCCGAGAGAAGCGTCTCCGCACCGATTTTCGTCGCTTTGAAAGTGAAGGCTCCCGTCGTATTGACCGTGCCGGCGACGACCGTATCCCCTATGCTTTTCCGTATCGGCATCGGCTCTCCCGTCACCATACTCTCATCGACAAACGACGATCCTTCAGTCACGATTCCGTCCACCGGAATACGCGACCCGGGTTTCACGATGATGAAATCCCCCCTCACGACCTGATCGATCGACATTTCGATCTCCTTGCCATCACGGACGACGAGAGCGGTCTTGGCCTGCAGTCCGAGCAGCTTTTCGATCGCATCCCCCGTGCGAAGTTTCGATCGGGCCTCGAGATATTTCCCGAGACCGATGAACGCGATGACGATGATGGTCACGTCGAAATAGGTGGCATCCACATTCAAAAACGGCTTGAGTGATTCTTCGAATGCCCCCACGAAAAAACTGTAAAGATACGCCGACAAGGTCCCGATGCCTATGAGTGTGTCCATATCCGCCCGACCGTGCCGGAGGAAACGGCCTATGCCCGCAAGGTACGGCCGACCGACGACAAAAAGCGCGTATGTCGCCATGACCGGCAAAAGATGATGGAAGAATTCCTTCCAGAATATCGACATTTCAGAGATGACACCAAACGACCCGAACATATCCCACCCCATGACAAAAAGCGCGATGATCGCAAGCGGTATCATTGACAGGACCTTGTTCCGCATCGCAAGCAGTTCGGAAAGTTTCTCTTCCTTCGACCGGCGTGTGTCCTGATCCGTTCCCTTCACAGGTATGACGAGCGAATAACCGAGTGGCTGTATCGAGTACGCAAGGCTCTCTTCTCCGACAGTGTCGGCATCGAATGTCACTTTGACCGCTTCCGTCCCATAATTCACTTCCGCCGACACGACACCATCCGTTTTCCGGAGTGTCTTTTCGATGATCGCCGCGCACGAGGCACAGTGCATCCCTTTTATTCCGTACGTTTTCGTTTCATACATAACGTAAATTTCCATGTATTGGCACGATCACTACCACCCGTTCGCCCGTGACATCCGACTGTATGACTTTCTTCTTATTGATTATCGCCGACATTGACATTATGACTTTCGACTTTATGACTTTATAGACTTTATGGACTATTATCCTATTTCCGTTTCAGCTGATACACCTTGAGTATCTCTTCCTTCGCCTTGGATTCCTGGCCGTTCTTGATCTGATGGATGACACAACTGCCAAGGTGCCCCTCCATAAGGATATCCTCGACCGCGGTCAGCCCCTGCTTCACTGCCGACGACTGTGTGATGATATCGATGCAGTAGGCATTCTTCTCGAGCATTTCCTGCAGTCCACGTACCTGCCCTTCGATGATCTTGAGCCGTCGCATGAGTTTCTCTTTGGTCCGAGTCATACTGTGTTCGCGTTATCAATTCATTCCTGAATATACCCATCATAATACCCCCCTAGGGGTATGTCAAGACTGAATTATTCAATTCGGTATGCCACCTCTCCCTCTGGGAGAGGGTTGGGGTGAGGGCTTCCAGACGCCAAAAGAAAAAACAGGCCCCCGACTGGAAGCCTGTTTTTTATTCGATCGCGATATACCGCGATCGAATCTACTTTTCCGATACCTTTCGATCGGAACGTTCCGGCAAGCGATCACTCACAGCCTTCGGCTTCCGGACCGGATTCATCATCGCGTTCTTGGCCTTGCCCTCAAGCCGGGGTGGTCGGGTGACGTGGAAGTGCTCCTGTGCCTCCTGTTCCTTGTCCGCACCTCTGATAAGTGTCTTTCGCATACGTTTACGGGAAGCGAAAGCGTGATCGTCGCGCCGTTGCCTCCGATAACTAGGTCGGTCACTCCCGATATCCGGGATGCCCGTCCTTCATGCCCCGATACTACCACGCGACTCCATGTTTGGCGAATAGGTCATCATCGTTCTCGATGCCTGAACAGGAACCGCCACACCTTGCCGCCTCGCGTTTCTCATCGCATGCGAGTTACTCTAGAGAACGAATTCGTGGACGGAACCGTTATGAATCACGATATGTTTCGTTATTCCCGGAGCCTTATCCCAGAGCATCAATTTATACGCCATACGGATGACACCCGCACTCGTGACACACAAGACATTCCCCTTGATATCGGTCTTCTTCAATTCGTCGATAAACGAACTCAATCGCGCGTAAATCGTCTCCCATGAGTCCCCTCCCCACGGAGTATAATCATACGTACAAAGCAGTCCTGATCCCCATGTTTGTCCCCCGACGGCAATCTTTTTCTGTTCCGTAGACAATCCTTCCAGCGTTCCCTGATGATATTCACGCAACTCGTTACGGATCGAAATACTGGAAGCATCCATCCCTTTTATCGCGGCGATAATCTCGGCAGTCTCCTTCACGCGCAACAGGGGCGACGAAAAGATCGCGTCGATGTCATCAGGGAGTATTTCTCCCGCCACTGTCGCCTGTGCGCGACCATACACATTGAGTGCGATATCGGTATCCTGCCCAGGTTCAAACAGTACCGGGTCACTATGCATGACCGGATCGGATACTCCGTGTCCCAAAACGCGATTCACGTCGGTCTCACCATGCCTGACAAGAAAAAGTTTCATATCTATTCAGCTTAAATCAACGAGGAAATTCGACATTTATACTCAGTTACACGTAAATCTGAAATGAATAATTCATTCATACTCGATTCATCACTCATTCCAGTACTCGTTTTCCATTGCTCATATCGAAATATCTTCATTTTGTATCGCTACTAGAGGAGTTCGCCCCGCGAATGCCGGGGCGAACTCCTGAACGTAACACAGGCTACCCGAGGATGGGCTCGCAAAGACAGACGTATTTGATATGGTTTCAGTTTCTAACGTGACTG
>CAITOC010000065.1 GCA_903893925.1 Candidatus Moraniibacteriota bacterium | reverse complement strand
TATGCATTCCGTATGTTCGCTACGATCGGGTGTTTGGCCGTTTCGGCCGGATCTACGAGATAACGCATGACTCCTCCATGGATAGTGGTTGTTCAGGGACTGCTTTCCAATAAACATTATTTCGGCGACGTGTCAATCGGTCGGGCTAGATGTACCATTGATATGAATAATCAAAAGACTCCCATGAGATGGGAATCTTTTGCCTTTTTGTAGCCCGTAGGGGAGTCGGACCCCTGTTACCAGGATGAAAACCTGGTGTCCTAACCGTTAGACGAACGGGCCATATTCAGTCGGAAGTCGAAAGTGAAAAGGTCCGAAAAAAAGAACAAGCATGGAACAATCCTGCTTTTTGCACTGTACCTGAAGACGTCGGAAAAATCAAGGGTGAGACATGCGCGTGAGGGATTCTCGGAACTTGATTTCTCGGGAAAAGAATTGTACTGTCCGTACCAGGAGTTTGAATCTTACCAATCAGGAGCAAGGAGGAATAATGCTGAAGACGAAGTGTATCGGGGGAATAGTCGGCTTGGAGGACGGATTAAGGATCTCCATCATGAGCCGGCATACGAAAAACGACGGAATCACGTCGGACCCAGGTATCTCACCAAAATCGTATGATGAGTGGTGGAAGAAGCTGGCTCCTGACGAAAAGGAGCTCGGGGCGTATCTTCGGAATGAGATGACGTTTGAAATATTTGAGGCGGCGTATCTCGTGAAGCTTTGCTATGACAGTAAGGCGAATGCCGCGATGCACCGGTTAATCAAACTTGCGAGGGAGGGAAATGTCACTATTTTGTGTGCCGAACCGTCGCCGGAGTTTTGCCACCGGAAAATCCTGGCGTCGGAGTGTAAACGGCTAGCACGGGATCTCAAAGTACTGATTGAATGAGGGGAAAAAGGGAGCGATCAATGATCTGTTCCCTTTCTATTTTTTGGAATGGGTTTTGGCAGGAGTGGCGAAAGGACGGCCGGGAAGCATTCAGGATTTGATTTTCAGGGCGAAGAGGCGTATCTTTTCAGGTACGAAGCGGTACTTTATCAATGTATAAAAATGCAGGGAGTTATCATGCTGGAGATTAAATATTTGGAAAAGCTCAGTTTTGGGAGAATGTTCTTGATTTCTCTTTCGGATTGGAATCTGGAACAGGCGGGAAAGATGCCGAATCTGGATATCATCCCGCAAGCGTTTAAGAAGTGGCGGGAGATGTTTTCCCCGTATGGAAAGATGCGCAACCTGTATCATCTTGACGACAAAAGATCTTCCGAACTGTTCGAAGAAGCGTGCGTTCAGAAGCTGGTCGGCAACAGGACCGCGAACGCCGCGATGCATCGGCTGATCACGCTCGCGAAGGAGCGGGACGTCACTATTTCGTGCGTCACAGGCTCTCTGGGGAGTCGGTATGCGAAAATCCTGGCGAGGGTGTGTGCACGTACATCGAGTGGTCTCAAGGTGTCGGGAGCATGAAAAGGAGAAAGGGAGTGATCAGCGAATCATTCCCTTTTCTATTTCTATGGACTGTCATTCCCGTGAAAACGGGAATCCTGAATTTTTCTTCGACGCGAGGATTCCCGCCTGCGTGGGAATGACAATATGTTTCAGTAATACCGAAATAACTTCATTTGTTGTATATCGCTACTAGAGGAGTTCGACTCCCAATTGGGAGTCGAACTCCTTCGGCAACTCCTTCGGCAACGTTGATTCAATATCAGTCTAAAGACCCCCTGTTTTCTGGAATTTCAAGCGAATTCGATTCCGCGATCCGCCCATACAGGCGGGCACTATCGCGGATGGTTCGTTGCTGCGTCGCGAAGTCCACGTGGACAAGTCCGAACCGGGGCCAGAATCCCTTGTCCCATTCGAAGTTGTCCAATAGTGACCAGTAGAAATATCCGCGAATGTCGATGCCATCTTCGATTGCGCGATGGACCGCGATCAATGTCCTCGGGATAAATTCCGTACGCATTATGTCTGTGATGTCTGCGACGCCGCTTTCCGTGACATAGACCGGTTTTCCATAGCGTTTCAGATCCATCGCTTCGTGATAGATCACCTCGGGATAGAACTCCCAGCCGAAGTCGGTGATCCGTTCGGCGTCGTTCTTCATGAAACCGTTGTCAATGACATTTCGGTTATAAACATTGAGTCCGATGAAGTCCTGGGTGTTGCGGAGGCGGTTGAGGAGCCAGCGGTTCCAAACGTAGTCCGAAACGGCTTTGAGAATAGAATTGATCAGAGTATTCCGTTTTGCCTCAAACGCGACTTGATGTTTCGCTATGCCGATCTGCGCCTCGGGACGGATTCGCTTGATAGCAGCGTAGGCGCGTCTGTGAGCGCTTATGATCATGCGGACGGAATGGATGAATTTCATTAGGCTCTTTTCCTGTGGAGGAAACACCGCGAGGAGATATGCGTGCGATGCTGCGACCTCCGGCTCGTTGAGGGTAATGAAAAACCTGATTTCTTTGCTAAACGATTCTGCGATTTTTGTCGCATACCGCTCGAAACATTCTGGAAAATCCAGACTTGCGATTCCTCCCTTCTCGGCAAGCCAAAGAGGGAGTGTCCAATGCCAGAGCGTGACAAAGGGCTCGATGCCACGATTTCTCAAGAACTGAATCATTTCGTGATAGTGACGTATGGCGACTTCGTCGAATATCCCTTCTTCGGGCTCAACGCGTGACCACTCGAGGGAGAACCGATAGGCGTTGAGGTGAAGGTGCTTGAGTATATCGAAATCCTCATCATATCGGTTCCACTGGTCACAAGCCATGCCGGAGAGATAGTTCTTCGGATTGCTTGCTTCGGCCGCGAATCGGGCATCCTTTTCACGCTTGTTCATGCCGCGCCACATGTCGGTCTCCATTTCTGCGACCGATTCAGATGCCAGTCGTTCGGCGTTTTGTTTTTCCCATTCGGACCAGTCATTATGCTGGCCACCCTCGACCTGGTGGCTCGAGGTGGCAGCGCCCCAGAGGAACCCTTCCGGGAATTCGAGCTTAGGCATAAGACGTCAGAAGTTAGGTGATTCAACTCAGAGGAAGTCTTCAATGCAATTCTACCATAAGACGCTCTTTTCGTCCTCGGAGACCGATTACAGCTGAGGATGCCTGTGGTATACTAACTTTTGTGATGAAAACTCGTAATCAGGAGATAATTATATGTATAATGCAGAGCAGCTCAAGACAAGTCATGAGAAGGAGGCGGATCGGAGCGAAGTGATAGCAAAGTCTCTTAGGGATTTCATCCGAAGCAACAAAATGAACGCACAACAGGTCGAAGATGCATATTTTTTCTCTATCGATCATGATTCGACAGACATCGACGAGAATGATCACGAAAATTTGGTCGTCACACTGGCAAGACAGTTTAGTGATGCTGAAAAGGAAGGGTTCGCACTCAATGAGATAGGTGATATCGTGAGCGAGATGCAACGAAGAACGGGTGCGCCGGAACAGCTTCTCACATACATAAACAGTTTTCCGGTGGATGATCGGTCTCGACGGTTGTTACGATCGATATTCGAACAGAATCGTGTTGGGGAAATACGGTTTGTTGATCCGACAACGCTCAAATACATCGGTCCGAAATCTATGCGATTGCCGAACGCATTCAAGTCGCTTTCAGCTGAAGAACGTGCAGAGAAATTGTTCAATGCCCTGTCACGCGTCGTCAAACATTTCGGAAACAAGATCTTCGGAATCGAATTTTCAGAAGAAGGCTAAGCCTTCGAAAGAGTATGGCTATTCCAGATGGATGGCTTCTTCGAAGCGGCGGAGTTCGGCGAGGAGGAGGGTGTTGTGCCCGAGGGTAGGATCGGCAGCAAGCAGGTCACCAGCTTCGGCACGGGCGATCTCGACGAGACGGAGGTTGGTGAGGTTTTCCATCGCGATATCGGGGAGTCCCGACTGGCGAGTACCGAAAAACGCTCCGGGTCCGCGAAGTGCGAGATCGGCTTCGGCAATCTCGAACCCGCTTGCGCTTTTCTCGAGCGTCTCAAGCCGGACGTTCTCCATGCCGGCATCACCCGGGAAGAGGAAACAGAATGATTTCTTCTCACTTCGCCCGATGCGTCCGCGGAACTGGTGGAGTTGTGCGAGGCCGAACCGGTCCGCATTCTCGATGATCATTACGGTCGCGTTCGGGATATCGACCCCGACTTCGACGACAGCGGTCGCGACGAGGATATCCGTCTCTTGGTCTCGGAATTTCCGCATCTCTTCCTCTTTCTCTTTCGCTTTCATACGGCCGTGGACCAGCCCGATACGGAGGTCGGGGAAAACGTCGGTACGGAGATGTTCGGCTTCCGCGGTCGCGGACTTCACATCCTCGAGAGCCTCGCTTTCTTCGACAAGTGGCAGGATTACGAAGGTCTGATGTCCTTTGCCGGCTTCGGATCGGATGAAATCGTACACGAGTTCACGATCGGCACCGTTTCTCGCGATCTTGGTTTCGATCGGTCGGCGTCCCTGTGGCATCTCGTCGAGCACCGAGAGCGCGAGGTCGCCGAAGAAGGCGAGCGCGAGGGTTCGCGGTATGGGTGTCGCGGTCATCGTGAGGAAATGAGGGACGCGGTCGGGGAGTCCGTCATCGAGTCCGCTCGTCTTGGCCTGGAGAGCGGCGCGCTGCTCGACACCGAACCGATGCTGTTCATCTACGACGACGAGCGCGAGATCGTGAAAACGGATGCCTTCCTGGAGTATCGCGTGCGTGCCGACGATGACTTTGGGTATACCGGCTTCAATCGCCTTGCCGAGTGCTGGTTTGCTCGCGATGTCACGCCCAAGGAACCGATATTCGCGGGTGAGGAGCGCGACCGTAAACGGTTCGTCAGCAAAGAGTCTCGAAAGACTTTCCCAATGTTGGCGTGCGAGGACTTCGGTCGGGGCGAGGATGGCGGCCTGATAGCCGGCCAAGGCGACCGCACGCGCGGCGCTTGCCGCGACGAGTGTTTTGCCTGATCCGACATCGCCATTAAGGAGACGATTCATCGGGTGCGGTCCGACAAGGTCCTTTACGATGTCATGTATGGCACGAGACTGGGCGTCGGTCGGCACGAACGGGAGGCGTTTGAGAAAATCTTCGGTCGATGTCTGCGCGTCGGAAATTGAAACGGCCGTCGAAGTGTCATAGAGCGCTTTCGATTGGAGGGCTTTGAGTTGGAAGAGGAACATCTCGTCGAAGGCGAACCGTTTGCGTGCCAGCATCCATTCCTCGTCATTGTTCGGAAGATGGATATAGCGGAGTGCGGTCCGGAACGTCGGGAGGTGAAGTCGGGAGAGGACGTCTTCGGGAATGGAATCGGGGATGTCGTGTATTTTTGCAAAAAGCTCCATGATCTGCCAGCGGAAGAATCGTGAACTGATGCCGCCGATTTCCGGATAGACGGGGATGAGTCTGGCGGTATGCGTGGCCGTGCGTGAGGAACGTTCATAGTCGGGTGTCTGGAACAGGAATCCTTTGCCGTCTTCGGATACTCTGCCGGACAGACGGACACGCACGCCTTCACTCAGTGTCTGTGCGATGAACCGGTTGCCGAACCATAGTGCACGGATCTCGCCCGTGTCATCGCCGATGACCGCCTCGGTGAGGAAGACCTGTTTGCGATAGGTACGGCCGGCAGAGAGGCGGATTACCTTCCCTTCGACCGTCGCGAGCTCACCTACGCCGAGCGCTGATATGGGACGGATGACGGAATAGTCCTCATACGAGCGGGGGAGATGATGTAGGAGGTCTCCCACGGTCAAAATGCCACGCTTTTCGAGTTTGGCGAGTATGGTCTTCTTGAACGCCGGGAGTACCCCGAGCGGTGTTTCTATGGTGATTTGCGCCATGCCTGAAGCATAGCAGGGCTTCGGGATAAAAAAAAGCCCGGCAGAATGTTCCTGCCGGGATTGACTTCGTGAGTGTTCCGTATGAATTCATTTCGTATTCAACTGAGGCACGGTTTTTTGTGCGTTCTCAAGTTTCTCAAGCCTTTTTCTGAGTATTCCGATCTCATCCAATAACATACGATTCTGTCGCAACGGATCAATCAATGCGTGAATTTTATCCGGAAGAGAGAGATCACCCATTGATCTGGGGAAATACTCTGGTCCTAACGTTTCGATCTTTACGTACGATGGTTTGCCGATTCTCGAAAGAAGCAATTGAAGAACGTTGATTTCGTTGTCTTTTTCCGTAAACGGCTTTATGAATGCCCTTTTATCTTTTTTGCAGCCGCACAGCATTCCTTCGATACAGAATTGAATTGACCCGAAGGTATCCGTCTTTAAACAGAAGGAAGGAATGTCGGTATAGAATGAGATTGCGGGATTGAAGAGTGAGATGTTATCTGCAAGATCAAGTAATATCTCGACTACCGATCGTATATCGGTATCCGAAAGACTCATGTTGAAATTGACTTGGACGACGACAGGGCTTCGTTCGAATACGATGATTCTTTGGATAGAAGGTAGCATGGCGGTGATTTTTTAAGGTGGAAGAATCGTTGATTTTACAGGGTGAATCTCGCATGAAAAAATCCATTTGTCAAGCGTGTCGTGTCGGTGAGCGATGGGTGCTGATACGGCGCAGGGATAAAAAAAAGCCCGGCAGAGGTGATGGTTGATCACGTGCCGGGAACGAATGTTTGTCGATTTTGTCCTCCTCGGTTGATTTTTCAGAGAGAAAGATCGTTGATGATACCGATGTATTCTTCTTCGAGCTCGTCCAATGTTGGATTGTATCGGCATTTGCCGGTTCGGTGGTCTACCTTCCTGAGTTTTTCCACAAGCGTCCGGTATTCGAATTGCAGTCGGCTATAATCCAGTATCAGCTTCTCTACATCGATACTGTTTGGCGAATGCACACTGAAGTTCAAGAGTAGTTCCTTCGTAATAGGAAGCTTCTCCTCGTTAGCTGATTCTATAGGCACTTTGAAATTGGACGATTCGCAGATGAAATCGATAAGTTCGGCGATCGCCCCAGTCATCTCTACTCCTTCAAGATGGTACATCGGATTGTTGATGTATCCGATCCTGTTGGGATACATTCCTTCGATTTTGAAATAAGCTACATTAGGAGACTTGATGGGAAAATAATGGGAGACAACTAAATAATGAGATGCTCCAAGAATATCTTCCTGCCCAGAAAGGCGGCAAATTATCGCTGGCATGCATTCCTCTGTTTGATTCGGTTGCGCATGTCTCTCTTCGCTTAGGTTGCCAGTAACTAGTATTGGCAAGTTCAACAATCCTTGAATGGCCGCTTGATTTATGGCGTCTATCTTATCTTTGTATTCGACAAAAATAATGGAAGGCTCCTGTTCGGACCGTACGATTTTTTTGACGGGAAATGGGTGCATCGTCGTAGTTTTTTAAGGTGAGAAAATGTGTATTTTTCGACCTTGTGAATTTGACACATAAACCGACTGTTGTCAATTGGAACGAAAAACGAGAAACCCGCCGTGGCAAGTGCGCCGTGGCGGGTTTCGGTGTATGTGTCCCCACGAGGAATCGAACCTCGATCTCAGGCTTCGGAGGCCTACGCTCTATCCGTTGAGCTATGGAGACAGGTATTCAACTGACAACTGACAACTGACATCAGGAGACGGGGAGTTAGGATGGCGAAAGTCTATAACGTCCATCAAGTCGAAAGTCGGGAGCGGTGGTCATGGGACAGGGAACCGCTACAGGATAGGACACTTTTCCGTTTCGGGCAAGGATAAATGGAATAAAAACAGCCATGGAACGGAAGCCTCGTCTTTTGACGACCTTCTCATTCCATGGCGTGTGATCAATTTTTCTTTTTCCTGACCAGATTGACCAAATAATGTGGGATTTCTCCCGGCCGATAGTCGGCCATTATCGGGCCGTCAATCTCGTATCCGTGGATACGGATCCGATAGAGTTCTTTCTCGACCTGGATTCTCCCATAGGTGTCCGCTTCCGTTACCCAGACATTGTCTGGAACCATTACTTTTGCCTCGATACTGGCGTGGCCGCTCTCTCTCTTGGCGATCTTCGAGAAGATTACCTCTTCCGAGAGACGGAGCTGGCCGGATATGGGAGTACCAATGGCATCATATTTTTTCATAAATTGCATGGTCCCGATGCCGAACAGAAACATGAGAAAAATGAATAATTTTTTCATCAGATTACCCCTTGTATTTTTTTTCGTGAAAAAAGTGTGCAACCGATGGAGATTACTCCGAAAATTACCTGAGCCCAGAAAAGCTCTTCGGGATTGGCAGCGTTACCGGTTATCACGATACCCGCTACAGCGAGAAACAAGATACCGAAGGAAACCCCGACGATTCGCACATAATCCCAAAATCCGTATATTGGCATTTGTGAATTTTTAAAGGATTGAAATGTCTTTTTATGCATGAATAATAGCACGAAGAAACATAAAAGTCAATGTTATGAGGACTATTCTAAAATAGGCTTATTAAAAGCCTCGCGCACCAAAAAACTCCCCTGGCGGGGAGTTTTCCTTGTGCGCTTGGCAGGAATCTCCTTCGCCTCTCGTCGTGCCGTCGCACGACTCGGGCTAGGCACCGCTTCATCACGTCGTTCACGAACGACGTGACAAGCTGCTTTGTCTGCTGACAAAGCTCGCTCCGGCGTCCGATTCCTATCGTGAGTGAAATCGTTCACTCACTCCACGCGCACCAAAAAACTCCCCTAGCGGGGAGTTTTCCTTGTGCGCTTGGCAGGAATCGGACCTGCGACCTTTTGGACCGCAACCAAACGCTCTATCCACTGAGCTACAAGCGCGTACCGAAACTCGGTCCGAAATATCCGTCTTTCGAGCCGTACCGGACCAATTAAATATGCAGTATCCTCTCGATAATGTCAATAAGATTGGGCTCGTATTCCTCTTCGGGGACGTATTTCAGGAGGACACGACGCATGATTTCGGCATCGTTCCCGTCGAGCGGTATATGGAGTCGGGGGGTGATTATCCCAGCGATGTCGAGAATGAGATGTTTGGGGAAATGCGGATGTCCCTCGATGATCCAGAACGAAGTGACAGACTGATAGTCATAGAACTCTCGCCCGACGGAGACGCCTTTCTCGGTGATCCTGTATTCCGTCGGCTCGCCTGGACGGCTGAAGAGCAGGTACCCGGTCATCCCGATGAGGATGAACGTGATCGCCATGATCGGGCTGTCTGTGAAGATGGAATAGGCGACGATTACGATGAGTGCGAACACGACCCCGATCATGAGGTTCTTCGATTCGAGAAACGGTGAATCATGCCCCTCGGATTCCCAATGGGCGAGAATCCTGCCGGTGCGGTAGGTATGCTTCTCGGTCCGTTCGACCGCGTGTTCGGGCCGCGGATCTTCGATCGGCTCCGGTGCGGACCCGAGAAACGGGGAATCTGATTCCTGTCCGTCATGCCTGTCTTGTGTGGCCGATTTCATGTCGAAAGCCATAGCCGTTTCGGAGAATGATACGTCTAAAGTATAGCACCCTTCTTTGACGCTTCACAGCGGACACCGTTTCTGCTAGGCTGATTTGGAACGGAAGGGTGGGGAGTGGTTGTTATTTTTGCAAAAAATCTTGTCGGAGCGGAGGAGTGGCCGAGTGTGCTGGTCTTGCCAGCCAAAGGCAGGTCACCCTCTGGGTGAAATACCGCCAGACTTGAAAGAGTCTCGTGAGTTCGCCCCGCATATGCTATGTTGCTTGCGCGACATACCCGGCGAATGCCCAGGCGAATCCTAACCAAAAAGGTAAGCGGTTTAAGGAAATATTTTCAGTTGAGCGGAGGAGTGGCCGAGTGGTTGAAGGCAACAGTCTTGAAAACTGTCGTACCTGAAAGGGTATCGTGAGTTCGAATCTCACCTCCTCCGCTCAACTGAAAATCGTAATTATAGATTTTTTTATAGGAAAACTTTGTACCTGAAAGGGTATCGTGAGTTTTTATCCAGCCCTTCGTGAAGGGCAGGGCGAATCTCACCGCTTCCGCAAAGACCGTTTATACAAATTTTATGTCAGGATTACCACAAAACACTTTCTTCGATATAAACAAATTTCCGGTCATGGAAGGGATGTTGGTATTCCCGATTTCCATGAGCAGGATCAGTAATGAGTCCCAGAATGCGAAAAAGTATTGGGAGTATCTCGGACATATCAATCCAAGTAAAATAAATAAGAATGCGCCTCACTCCAAAGTCGGCGCACTGTTCGTGTACGGTGATTTTCTGTATCTCTATTCGGATGAAAAAGCCAGCGTGTTGAAGCGAAGATACATGGATCTCGTGGCCTCACATAAAAATTCATTCAATAACCTGCTTCAGGGCGACCCATATCTTATCGGCGACAGCATTTCCTACAAAGTATGGAATCAGTTTTATTTGGATTGTGACAAATTCGTCTTTTATCTCGATAATCTCAAAAAGATCTATGATAAGGACGAAACATTCCAAAAGTACATAAGCGATGATCTTGAAAGATTGGATAATCCGAAAAGGGTATTGGACGAAAATCAGTTGCGCTTTTTCCTTGAAGAACATCTGATGCTGTATCTTATTAGTAAAGGCGAGATGAAGCTGGAAAATAGCTTTATCAACGGGCATGAGAAATGGATACTGGTAGCGTATCCCGGCAAGCCGTTGAAGGCTCATATCTATCTGCACCAAAAGAATTTTTTTCATTTGGACGATCCTCAAAACGCGTATCAAGACTCCTGGTACGATCTGGAGGGTAAAAAACTGTATGATTTCAAACGAATTGATTTGGAGTCGTTTGATACATAGATGTGACCAGCAAGAATTGTGTTCTCCATGCCTTTTTTCGTACGTAGAACAATCGCACAAGATGCTCGGAGAATGCCTGGATGAATCTCATTTTCTTTTGGAAAATTTCTAAAACTCGTGGTGTAAATTTTACAGATTGAATATGTATTAGAAATATGAATGAATTCAAACGGTATAATTTTGAGCGGGCTCAGGAAGAAGCCGAAAAGCTTCGGCAGAAAATCGAGTCTGGAGAAGCTTCCGAGTATGATGAGGCGGAGAAGCTTGTTGAATTGGAACAAAAAGAGAATAAGGAAAATGAGATCGATGTGAAAAAGGGCGAAGAGTACAAATACAGTCTGGAAGCCAACAGAGAAGCCATAAAAATCAAAGCTGAAAAGATTCGAGATTGGGCACAAGAAGTTGGTCTTATAGAAGGCAAAGATTTCAAGATAATCGAAAGCATTACTGATGCAGGAACCGACACGAACTCGATCGCTCCTCATGAAAAGAAACAGTTTTTTGTTATCATGCAAGAGGATCATTATCGAAAGTTTAAGGAATATATTACCGGTCGGTATACTGAAGAACGGAAAAAGGAAAATCCGACGAATACAGGCGTAGATCCCACATTGGACTATAGTTGGGGCGGTCGATTCGCAATCATTAATGACGAAGGTTTTTGTGATACCGCCGCGGCATCAAGCATTGAATACATGACTGCGCCTACCCATCACGAGGAGTTCAGGTCATTTTTCAAGCAACAGGCCGGTTTTGATTTTCCTACCAGTGAAACGCTTAACCCGATGTTGCAAGAAATGAGTGAGAAAGGACTTGATATATACAGAGAAGCCTTAGTATCTATCTCAAATCTTTCTCCCTTCCCACTCTTCCCAATAAAACCCGTACGAAAGCCAAAACCATCATTTGCAGACTGGTATTCAACGTACGCTCACAGTTTTTCCAAAGTCTTCGGCATTTCTCCAACCAAGGGAAACTTCTCTCGACAACCCAACGCTTTGGAATGACTGCGAATGTGTGTACTTC
>CAITOC010000064.1 GCA_903893925.1 Candidatus Moraniibacteriota bacterium | reverse complement strand
GGCTTCTTGTCGCCGAAGTACTTGGAGTTGAGGCCCTTGGAGCCGTACGGGCGTTCACACGGCGACGAGAGCGGCTCGAAGGCGATCTGTCCGATCGCCATGCCGTAGTGAAGCTTGATCGGCAAACGTCCCGCGTTAAAAAGCTCGAGCGTCAGGTGAAGTGAGTTGCCCGGATCGAGATAGCCGGCCGTGGTATGGATGATGAGTCCCAGGCGACCGAGGGAACTCTTGCCCTCGAGTCGGCCGACGAAGCTGTCGGACACGCCGGTCTCCTCGGCGATGAGCCCGAGCGCAAACTCCCCCGGATGGAGGATGAACGGTTCGTTCTTTTTGAGCTCGATCGGCTTCATGAGATTCTCGGCCGGCGCCTTGGGGTCGATGACGAAGTTATGCGTCGTGTCGAAGACGAGGAAATGTCGGTCGAGGTGCAAGTCGACACTCGACGGCTGGACATGCTTGCGGTTGAACGGCTTGATTATGATGCCGCCCTTTTTCTGTTCCTTGATGATGTCGCGGTCGGAGAGGATCATAGGTATGGAAGTGAAAAGTTTAAAGCGAAAAGTGTAAAATATCGGACGGGAACATGAGAGTGAAAAGTGTAAAGCGAAACAATGACGGCTATGAGAAAAGATTCGTATAAATATGCCGTCGATGCGTTAACGAGTTATGAAAGCGATATCGAAGCATCGAACCCGTGAACACGTTAACTCGTTAACTGTCATCTGTTCACTGTCCGTTGATGCCTGCCTATTATATATGAAAAAACGGACCCTGGAAAGGGTCCGTTTTTCGCTTATAATAGAGTTTTTCAGCAACTTACACCTACACCCCTCAGTCTCGACACAGTCGTTCGCGAACGACGTGTCTCGAAGACTCGACAGCTCCCCTCAGAAAGGGGAGCTGGAAACAAAGAAGATTATGAGAGCTTGATGGACACGCCGGGACCCATAGTGGAGCACAGAGTGATTGATTTGATGAACTTCCCCTTGGAAGATTCCGACTTGGCCTTGCGAACCGCATCAGCGAAGGTCTCATAGTTTGCAGTGAGCTCCTCAGCCTTGAATGAGAGCTTCCCGATGACCTGGTGCACATTGCCCGAGTCGTCGTTCTTGAAGCTGGCTTTCTTCCCCTTGGAGAGCATCTCGACCGCGTCGGCGATCTTTGCGGTGACCGTCTCGTTCTTCGGGCTGGGCATGAGTCCCTTCGGCCCGAGGATCTTGGCGACGGTCGCGAGCTTGGGCATCATATCCGGGGTCGCAAGCAGGATATCGAATGCCGTGCCGGGCATGATCTTCCCCTCTTTGATACCTGTGACAACTTCCTCACCACCGACGAGCACCGCTCCGGCGTCGGTCGCTTCCTTGGCTTTGTCGGCTGCATTCGTCACGACCGCGACCTTCTTGACCCGGCCGGTGCCGAAAGGCAAGACGACGGTCGCGCGGACCGATTCATCGGATTTCTTGGCATTGATATTGAGGCGGATATGCGCCTCGACCGACTCGTCAAACTTCGCGATGGCATTGTCCTTGAGGAATACAATCGCATCCTCGAGCGAGTATTCCTGCTTCTCCACAATCTTCCCCGCTACCGACCGGTATTTCTTTCCGTGCTTCATATAATTGTCGTTCGTGGTGATAACGATCGAGTCTTTCAACTCACATCTCCCACAAAATTAATTACCTATCTGAAATGGTCCGTTGTCTGTTGTAAGTTGTCAGTTCTCCACCTTGATTCCCATCGAGCGGGCGGTGCCGGCGACGATCTTGGCCGCGGCGTCCACATCGTTGGCATTGAGGTCCTCCATCTTCTTCTCCGCGATCTCGAGCACCTGTGCCTTGGTCACGGTGCCGACCTTGTCCTTCTTCGGATTCGCAGCGCCCTTCTCCACCTTGGCTGCCTTCTTGAGAAGCTCGGCTGCCGGAGAGGTCTTGAGCACGAAGTCGAATGTCCGATCCTCGTATACGGTGATTTCTGCCGGGATGATGTCGCCGGGACGATCCTTGGTCGCCTCATTGAACTGCATGCAAAATCCCTGGATATTGAGTCCGTGCTGACCGAGGGCCGGACCGACCGGCGGAGCCGGGTTCGCTTTGCCACCCGGGATCTGCAGCTTGATGACCGTCTTTATTGCCTTTGCCATACTCGTATGAATCACCGATCGTCAAAATCCAATCTTCAATACCGAAAAGAGAGTTGGATATGAGTATCGGTTCCTGATTATTGGTTACCCGCCGACAAGTTATGCCTTCTTCACCTGGAGGAAATCGAGCTCCACCGGCGTCTCGCGTCCGAAGAGCGACACGAACACCTTGAGCTTGCCTTTCTCCTCGTCCACTTCCTCCACCTTGCCGTCGAAATTCTTGAATGGACCGTCCATCACTTTCACTACGTCGCCCTTGCGGACATCCACCTTGAATTTCGGTTCGGACACGCCCATACGCTTCTTGAGCGCCTCGATTTCCTTGGAGTCGATCGGCGTCGGCGTGGTGCCAAGACCGATGAAACCGGTCACGTTCGGCGTGTTGCGGACCACGTACCACGACGCGTCCGTCACCATCATGTCCACGAGCACATATCCGGGATAGATGCGCTCCTCGACGGTCACGCGCTTCCCACCCTTGATCTTGATCTTCTTCTCCTTGGGCACGAGGACGTCGAAGATATAATCCTGCATGTCCATCGATTCGATACGCTGGTTGAGGTTCCGGGAGACATTGTCCTCATATCCGGAATACGTATGGAGCACGTACCAGGCCCGACCGTGATGTTGTGTCTGCTTCGCCATACTCTGTTTAAAAAAGAAACGCCTACGACTTATGAGTGAACGACTACTAGAAGAGGAACCGCTTCGCGAGACTCTCGAACCCGAAGTCGAGCAATCCGAGAAATATCGCCGTAGCAAGCGAAATACCGACCACGATGGCCGTATCACGAATCATCCTTTCTTTCGTCGGCCAGACGACTTTGAGGAGTTCCGCCTTCGCTTCTTTCAGGAATTCGATGATATTCGGCATATTTCCTGTTTCAAAAAAAGCCCGTCAGAGGCTTCGTATGGGATAAGCATACCAAGCCCAGCCCATCCTGTCAACAGGCGGAAAATCCACTTCCGAGAGCCGTACCATATAGACTCATCCGCGCCAAGAACGTGCCTTTTCTCACATCAGCTCCAACTCCTTGAAAAAGCTCTCATAGAATGAAAGGAGTTCCTCGGCCTCCTCTTTCGACAAGGAAAAGTCATGATCATGGATAATCTTGTTCCGGACCAGATGAGCCTCCTGGAGCCGTTCCGCGGAAAGGATCTGTCCGGACCGAATGAGACCGAGACGCTCGCCGACCGTCCCCCCTTCATAACCGATCTCACCGAGCATTTCGTCGGCCAGAGCATCGGCCTCGAGTATCGCCGCCTGATAGTATGACGGCTTCCCGCTCTCGAGCCGGGCCTTGATTGCTTCCCATCGCTTGAGAAACTTCGCCGGCTGGATGAGTGGGCGACGTCCGCCGAACCGTTGCTGCTGCAGGTTCGATCGCACGTCATGCAAGAGAAGGAGGAACACGACATCGACGAACACAACGATACCGTAGACCCTGAGAAAGAGCGTGACGAGTATATACAGGTACGACTGCTCAATTCCATGCCAGATGAGTACCGCTATACTTACGATTGATAAGAGGTCGGTTGACATTGCTTTGCATTACTGATTTGTTTTTTCAAATGCGTCCGCTGTGCGCAAAAGCGTCTCCTCATCGAACCATCGTGCCATGAGCTGTCCGCCGAGCGGAAGATCTTTCCCGTCTTCATTGAGCGTTCCCATAGGAAACGAGATCGCCGGTACGCCTGCCAGGTTCGCCGTCACCGTGTAGATATCGGAGAGGTACATGCCGATGAGGTCGTCTTGTTTCGCCCCGAACCGAAACGCCGCTTCGGGCGCAGTCGGTGAGAACACGAGGTCGACCTCCTGGAACGCATCGACGAAATCGTGACGGATGAGGTCACGAACTTTTTGTGCCTTCTTGTAGTACGCATCGTAATAGCCCGCCGAAAGCGTATAGGTCCCGAGCATAATCCGACGCTTCACTTCGTCGCCGAATCCGTAGTCACGGGTATCGAGATAGGTCTCAAGCAACGTGTCCGATCCGGCGAACCGCTCCGACCCGTCGTTCACGGACATCCCGAACCGGATGCCGTCGAACCGGGCGAGATTGGAACTCACCTCGGACGGCATGATGATGTAGTAGACCGGCAACGCATATTTGGAATGTGGAAGCGAGATTTCCCTGATCTCGGCCCCGAGAGAGCGGAATCGTTCGACTGCCTCGGTAAAGACGCTCCGGACCCGTTCGTCGAGACCGTCGGACAGGTACTCTTTCGGAATGCCGATCTTGAGTCCACGGATGTCTCCGGAGAGAAAATCCTCGAAACGCTTCCCGTCGCTTTCGGCTGTCGTCACATCCATCGGATCGTAGCCATACGTTTCCGACAAGACGATCGCCGCATCCTCGACCGTCGTAGTGAAGGGGCCGATCTGATCGAGCGACGAGGCCATAGCGATAAGCCCGTATCGCGAGACACGGCCGTAGGTCGGTTTGAGTCCGACCACACCGCAAAAAGACGCCGGCTGACGGATGGAGCCACCGGTATCGCTCCCGAGCGCAAAGACTGCCATGCCGTCGGCAACCGCCGCGGCCGAACCGCCGGATGATCCTCCGGGAACCCGCTCCGGATCGGCTGGATTCTTCGTTTGTCGATACGCACTCGACTCCGTGGATGATCCCATGGCGAATTCATCCATGTTCGTCTTGCCGAGGATGATCGCTCCAGCCTCACGGAGTCGACGTATGATGGTCGCATCGTACGGGGCGACATAGTTGTCGAGGATCTTCGACCCGGCCGTCGTCCGCGTCCCTTCCATGCACATATTGTCCTTCACGGCTCCGGGAATCCCCTCCAGGAGTCCGATGGTTTCGCCGTGAGCGATCTTCAAGTCGACGCGTGCCGCCTCCTTTCGTGCCTCATCTCCGAGAACCATCAGGTAGGCACCGATTTCCGGATCACGCTCGGCGATACGCGCAAGATACGACTCTGCGAGCGATATCGCGGTCGTCTCCTTGTTTTTCAGCTGTTCGTGAAGCGTTCGGATCATGAGGGAAGAATAAAGAATCAGAAATCAAGAATGAAGAATAGGAAATCTGGAATCAAGAACAGAGGCGCTCACAATGAGAAGACGGATTTCACCTTCACGAATCCATCTTTCCGTGAAGGAACGTTTTGCAAGATAGCTTCGCGCGAAACGGGTCCGGAGCCGTGGACACGGTCTTCACGCGTATCATTCTCTTTCACGGGCATATCGATTCCTTCGCGCTCACCGGACAAGTCGAGTTCCTCGAGCTCATGGAAAAAATCAAGCACCGAAGAAAGTTCCTTCCGGTACTTCCCTGTCTCCGTATCGGAAAGTCCGATACGGGCGAGGAGTGCGATATGTTTCACTTCTTCGGTCGTCAACATAGGAGGTGATCGAAATGTTCTACGATTGTGTCGTCATTCAAAGCGCATCCTTATCGCCCACCTGTCATTCCCAGGAATTCATCCTCAGAAACGATCCGGATACCGAGCTCATGCGCCTTTGAAAGTTTGCTTCCGGCGTCTTCCCCCGCCAGCACGAAGTCCGTCTTCGCACTCACGGAACCGGCCGGATGCCCGCCGTTCTTCCGTATGATATCTTTTGCCTCGTCCCTTGTAAAGCGTGAAAGCGAACCGGTCACCACGACCGTCTTCCCGAAAAGAGGCCCGCCTGAAACGTCATGTCCCGTTTCCGAAAATGAAAGCTCGACACCGAACTCCTTCATTTTTCCGAGAAGACGGATATTCGCCTCGTCATTGAACCATACCGAAAGGCTCTCGCCGGATTTTTCACCGAAACCTGGGATATCCGTCCAACGTTCTTTCGTGATATCCGGAAAACGATCGATGACGTCTTGCAAGCCCGAAAGACCGGACGGGAACAGGTCTCGCAGGTGATCCGCGATCAGGATCGCCGATTCCTCACCGACGTGACGGATACCGAGCGCAAAGAGAAACCGTCGCATCGAAATGATCTTCGATGCCCCAATCGCCGAAACGAGATTCGCGACGGATTTCTCGCCGAAGCGCTCAAGCGGGAGCAGGTCTCCCTCCGTCAGATCGAAGATGTCCGCCGCATCGGAAATCAGTCCCTCGTTTAACAACTGTTCGACGATCTTCTCACCGAGTCCGTCAATATCGAATCCTTTCCGGGAAACGGCGTGTACGATCTTCTCGAACTCGACCGCGAAACATTTCGGATTCTCACAAAAGAGCGCGACGCTTTCGCTTCCGGCGCTGCCGGCTGTCCGTTTCGAAACGGCCCCGCCACAAATCGGGCAGGTCTTCGGCAGAGAGAATAAGCGCTCCGACCCAGTCCGGAGATTCAAGACGACACTCAGTATCTCGGGGATGATATCGCCTGCCTTGCGGATAACGACCGTGTCGCCGATCCGTACGCCGAGCCGTGCGATCTCGTCCCCATTATGCAAGGTCGCCCGTGAGACGACCGTCCCCGCGATACGGACCGGACGGAGGTGTGCGACCGGCGTCAGCACGCCGGTGCGGCCGATCTGGATGGCGATATCCTCGACGACGGTCGTCGCCTCTTCCGCGGGAAACTTGTAGGCGATGGCGAATCGCGGTGCCTTGGCCGTGTAACCAAGTGCATCTTGCATGCGCCTGGCATCGATCTTGATCACGATGCCATCGAGTGCGTACGGCAACTCATGCCGTCTGGCGGTCCATTCGCGATAGTAGTCCTCCACTTCGGAAAGTGTCTTGCACCGTCGGAAGTTCGGATTCACGTTGAATCCGAACTCGCGAAGCAATCCCAGCTCCCCAATCTGCGTGTCCGGCAACGACATATCACCGACCGAATCGAAATCGTAGACAAATGAATCCAATCGTCGTGCCGCCATCACCTTGGAATCAAGCTGACGAATCGAACCCGCAGCGGCATTACGCACGTTCGCAAATGGCGCTTCTCCGGTCGCAGTCCGTTCGCGATTGATCCGCTCGAGCTCCGTTTTTGAGAGCCAGGCTTCGCCGATCGCGGTACAGGTAATCGGTTTCGACAAGGAAAGCGGGATGGTCCGGATGGTCCGCAGGTTCCGGGTCACATCCTCGCCGATCGCACCATCACCACGTGTCGCACCACGAATAAAACTTCCATTCTCATACGTGAGCACGACCTTGAGCCCGTCTATCTTGAGTTCACAACAGTATTCCGGATGTCCGTCGATGTCAGCTTTCGACAGCCACTTCCGCACGCGTTCATCCCAGGTACGAAGTTCGCCCTGGTCGAAGATGTCATCGAACGACCACTGTCGCGACGCGTGGCGGACCTTCTCGAACTTCTCGAGTGGATCACCACCCACACGCGCTGTAGGGCTCGTGTCGGAGCGGAATTCCGGACAAGATTCCTCGAGTTGCAGGAGTTCGTGGAATAGCGAATCATACGCCTCGTCCGATATCTCGGGGGCGTCGTGCGAATGATAGAGGTTCCGGTGTCGTTCCACCTCGTCTCGAAGTTTTTCTATGCGTTTCCGAGCCTGTTCCCTGTCCATGATTGATCAAACTATCGCCGTTTATCCCACATTTCCGGTACGGATATATGATACCTGACCGGAACAAAAATACAAAGATATGGCACCCTAGTTCCCGACATACTGATAATCACGAAGCGAGACCGAGGTCTGGATATTTGCCATCATCGTCGAAGCGGCGATTCTCCGTATATCAAGAGAGATAGTCACCTTTCCCATTTTTTTTGGGCTCGGCGTAGAGGGAATCACTCCGAACTGACCGGTGATATACCCTGTCGTCACATTGAACCAGCTTCCCATGCCCGAAGTATCGCATGAGGTATAGGCAACTACGTTCTTCATCCGCGCCTGCAAAACGTTTCCGGAAATTTGGTATTCGAAGCAACGGGTTGCAGAATAATCATAGAAGAGGATATCTGATGATGAGGAGCTAATGATAGTGCTCGTCCGAAGGTATTTCGAAAGCGTGTTCATCGCAAACTGCGCTGATTCGACGTCCCGTTCGAGGTCGCGCGCATTCGCGAAAGAAGCGAACCCGGAAACGAACGTCGTCGAAAGCGCCACCATCATAATAAGGAAGATACCGATCGAAACGATCATTTCGATAAGCGTAAATCCTGGAAGCGTCTTCTTTCGTTTCGTTCCTGTATACATACAGTTCTGTTTTATTCCCAAGGAGTCAACGTGGTTTCCACGTAGGTACAGGAGCTCGCCGAGTTGCAATTCGAACGCACGTCCCCCATGGTCGGGACATACGTTCCCCAAGAAACAGCACTGACACAGTCGGCCGTCTGTTTCGTCGATTCGTAATTGACGAATATCCTTCGTTTGAATTTTCCGGACGCACCAGAATGCCCAAGAGGAGTACCGGTAAGGTCATACGATGCCGTCGCACAGTTCAGTTCGGAAGCAGTGTAATCGATACGGCAGACATGCTGTCCCGCGGTCACCAGAAAATCAAGCGTCTTGTTGCCGGCGAGAATACCATTGTCCTTCACGTTCTTCACGAGCTCAATCCCCTCCTGTGAGAGCTCGGATGCAACTATCATATCCCTGCTTCCAAACGAAGCGTTCAGCCCTTTGTTCATGGATGATAGGATCGGCAACAGACCGACGGTCAATACCACCATCGAAAGCAATACTTCGACGAGCGAGAACCCCTTCATTTTTTTTTGTATTCTCTTCATAGGAATATCGGTTTCCAAAACGTCTCAAAGGATTCTCAGGCCGGACCCAAACATCAGCACGCGGTAGGTTGTTCCTCGACTCTTCCGAAAGGATACACGCAGACATGCGCCGATATTCCTCCCTTCATGATCGCGAAGTCAATGAATCCAGAAGTTAATTCGACGCCAGCGGCATTCATCGGTTCCGCCCGAGGCACCTTGAAACGGATTTCCGTGGTGCCGGAGGAAAGAGAAACGCCATTCACAAAAACGGCGGATGTCCCGGCAACAGCGTACGTCGCGGGACAACTTCCATCAGCCGCAAGGCTCTTCTGTTCCACTTTATAGACACCACCGGTCACCGTGACATGAAACTCACAAGGGACGTTTCCGGTCGCGTTGATGTTCTTTCCCGCAAGTGCGAAATTCTGCGCCTCACGAATGGTGGCTGCAAGCAATCGCGCGTTCGACCAAACGTCGTTTTGTGTCCTGGAATTTCTCAGAGACGCCAAAGTGACGGCTGAAATGATTCCGATAATCGCAATAACGATTATCAGTTCGATAAGTGAGAATCCGGGTGCGCGTTTTGTGTTTTGTCGGTCTGCTCCCATAGGGTCATTCTACCATGGCTGTTAGGAAAACCCGAACATCTGTTCGACGAGGGCTCCGAAGAATAACATGAACATGATGCTCGCCGCCAGGAAAGGGCCGAACGGGATACGACTCTGTAGATTCTTCTTGTGAAGCAGTATGAGCGCGATACCAAAAAGTGCGCCTGACCCAAATGCGATCGTGAGCGCCGGTAAAAGCAGTTTCCATCCGACGACCAGACCGAGCATGAGCGCAAGCCATGCGTCCCCTTCGCCCATCCAGGTTTCCCGAGAAAAGAAAACGAGCGCATAGAAAATTGAAAACGCGATGAGACCGCCGATCAATCCTTCCGCGAATCGGGACTCAGAAAACGCTCCCTGAGGTGAGGCAAAATACCAGAGTAGAAATAATGACAAGACCGTCCAACCGACGCCAAACGCGAGCACAGAAACAGGAATCTCCATGGTCGAAAGATCATACACAAAGACTACGATCAATGCTGCGATGAGCCCAAGTGAAAAGACCGTCTGGATAGCAGACTCAGTGTTTCCAAAGAAAAAGAACGACTGTCCCACAAACATGAAAAGCGTTGCTGTCACGCACTCGACCGTCGGGTACTGCCAAGAAATCCGTTCGCCACAATTCCGACATTTTCCACGAAGAAAAACGAACGAGAGGACAGGGATATTGTCATACCAGGCGATCATTTTCTTGCACGAATTGCACCGTGACCGACCAGAAACAACCGATTCGCCGGTATCGAAACGGAAAATGATGACGTTTAGAAAACTCCCGATCAGGAGTCCGAGGATAATAAATGAGAATGTCATACTCGCAGTATACCACGAAACGAACGGGGGTATCTGAACAATCGTTTTATCAATTCCGATCTATCGGAAACAAAAACAGGAACAAGTCCTGTTTTTGTCGGGAAAAAATATATATTTTCCTCTCTAACAACCGGCTCCTGCGTAGGTCGTTCCCGTATTGGTAACGGTAGCGGTACAAGTAAGAGCAGTGTTTATCGGTGTAGCCGTAAGCGTGAAGGTGCCACTCCCTGAGGCTCCACAACTCTGCGCTGT
>CAITOC010000063.1 GCA_903893925.1 Candidatus Moraniibacteriota bacterium | reverse complement strand
AGGGTTCTTACAGGACCGGTATCGTTTTCCTATTTCCCCGTATGACAAGTGCGGTTTCAGACGAAGCGGTGGCATCGGCATACCTTTTGTGTTCAATAGTTACCTGATTATTGTACCATAGTTCATGTTATTTTGGTATTAGACATGAGAGGGAATCATGATCAGAATGACGCAAAATCGTCTCAAGCAGGGAGCGACTTATGAACTTGAGCCTCTGGAATTTGCAGATCCATTGAAAGCAATCGTGAGACTTATCCAGACAGAGCTGAATTATGGTGGAGTTATCGTTGATATCGACGAACGTTCCATCACGGTGCGGACAATTGTCATGGAAGATGTCGACACCTCGATATTCGAGGGCTCGCCGGAAAGTATGAAGCCGATGCTTCAATTCGTCCGATATTTTATGGATACGAAAAAGTATAAACGACGTATCGAAGCAAAGGCATTCAAAACGGTCAAAGAATACGTCCCTGGCAATATGCTCCCGTTCGTCACCATGGATTTTCAGATGATTATCGGTACAGAACGTGTGAAAGCTGCGCTCATGATGGTATACGGCCTAGGGGAAGAGGAAATTCTTGCCGGCTTGGAGAGAAAAATCAAGGATGTCGTCGCGGCGATCCAGCTTCGCAACGAAGGATGCTGCAGTTTCATCGAAGCGCTTGCAATCTGATTTCCATACCCCTTTCGAACAGTATCCCGTCGCACTTTCAAAAGTTGGCGGGATTTTTTTTGACTCCGGTGCTGAGTCGAATTCCGAAAGGTGCCTTCCGTATTTGCGGACTCCTACAAAAGTTTAACTGACGATTCCGAAGGCTCAACCTTCGGAGAAGGTGTAGCCTTCGATGCCCGGTCGCTTTCGCGAGGTATGGCCTCGCTTCGTAGAGACGCCCCGCTGATGAGACGTCCCACTGGGGCATCCCTACAAGACAATCGGCCCGATCTCATTTCCGGACCGGAGCCATTCGATCACGATCCCGTGGCGTTCGAGTCGACGCAGCGATGATATCTGCCGTTTGGCATAGTATTTGCTGTCTTTGAGGAGTGCGGTTTCCATGTCCTCACGGGAAAGTTTCCCTTGGAGGAATCGTGCACACCATCGGTATTCGAGGCCGAAGTTTTCGAGCCGTTTCCATGACAAGCCGTCTTGTTCGTGGAGTCGCTGAACCTCCTCGACCATTCCCTTTCCAAGCCTTTCCTTGAGTCTTTTTTCGATACGTCCGTGCAGTTCGTCTTTCGGAAGATCGATTCCGATGAACCGAAAAATCCCCGATTTTTCGAATGTCGAATGTCGAATGTCGAATGTCGTATTGGGAACTTTCCCCATTGTCGCGACGATCTCGAGGGCGCGGATGAGACGGACCTTGTTGTGTCGATCGATCGTTTCCGCCCGATCGGGATCCTTTTCCTGAAGCAATGTGAAGAGCTCCGGTGCGGTGAGTCTGCCGAGTTCTTTCCGCAGGATCGGGTCGGGTTTCACTTCCGGGAACTCCGTATCGAAAACGAGTGCCTCGATCCAGAAATTCGTCCCACCGCAGACGATCGGCACCTTGCTACGTTTTTTGATGTCCTCGATTGCGGCTTTCGCGTCACGCAGGAAATGAGTGACGGTATAGGAACGTTTCGGTGACGCGACATCGAGCAGATGATGCCGGATACCATTCGAAACATACGACTGACGACTGACGACTGGCAACTTTTTACTGGATTGTTTCGGTGGTTTCTGATTGGTCGTACGTTGCAAGTTGCAAGCTGCAAGTTCCGCGTCACGCGGAACTTTCCCGGTCCCGATATCCATCCCCCGATATACCTGTCGCGAGTCGGCCGAAATGATCTCGCCGTTTATTTCTCGGGCGAGTTTGATGGCATAATCCGATTTCCCCGACCCGGTCGGCCCGACGATGACAAAGATGGACATAGAGCGGAGAGCATTGAACGGATAATAGGGAGAAGGGAAAGGAAGTAGTCTCAAGTCGAAAGAAAAATTACAAGTCGGGGGCGGGGAAAGAAATAGGACAGATAACAGTAAACAGGGACATGGAACGGTCAATAAAGTCAACCGTCCGCACTGTCCGTAAAGTCACGAATCAGAAGAACTCTCTGACTTTATAGCTTTTCTTGAGTGATCCCGACTTTACGACTTTCGACTTTGTAGACCTTACGAACTAACGTTTTGATTATTTCTCGATCTTTCGTACTCCTCCTATCGCGTTCAGTTTCTCCCGGGTCGTGTCGTCGAGAGCGACCGAGAACGCGGTGCGGATGGTCTGCCCGGCGACGGAAAGAAATATCCGACAGTCACCCTTCGGCAGGGGGTTGAGGGCCGTAGAGAGCTCATTGAGCGCGTCCGCGGCGGACGATTCGTCGAGCGTGATGGTGAGGCGTTCTTCCTGATCCCGTGTCGATGACGCATCGTCGGTCGTGGACGGATGTCCGTTTGCAAAATCGTGATGTGAGGATTTCTCCTCGGTTTTCCTATGCTTTTCCCGTGTGAGTTTGAGGGAGCGATACCGGTCGACTTCCGCCTCGTCGAGTTTTCGTCCGGATTCGGCCATGACCTTGGTCGAGCCGTCACGACGATTGATTTTTCCTTCGACGATGACGATGCCGTCCTCGACCCACAGGCTTTCCGTCTCGGCGGCGATGCGCGGGAAGACGAGGACCTCGATCCGACCGGTCAGATCCTCGACGCCGGCGAAGTACATCGGCTGTCCATTTTTGGACAAGATTTTTTTCGAGGTAGCGACCACACCCCCAAGTCGGACGGTCGCACCGTCTGGGAGCCGGTCGAGGTCATGGACCGGGGTCGCGACTTCGCGCAGGTAGTCGTCGTAGTCCGAAACCGGATGATCGGAAATATAGAGTCCGATGAGTTCCTTCTCCCAGGCGAGGCGTTCTTTTTTCGTCGAGGGCCGTGCCGGTGGGACGAATCGGATGGTCGGCTTGTCGAGTGAGAGTCCGCCAAAGAGACTGTCCTGATGAGAGTCCTTGATCTTGTCGATATTTTTCGCGAATGAAAGGATCGCATCGAGATTGGAAAGAAGGAGATTTCGCTCCCCGAAGCGGTCGAGCGCACCGACTTTGGCGAGCGCCTCGAGTGATTTTTTGTTGATATCCTTGCCATGGACATGTTCGAGTAGGCTTTCGAGTGTCGTGAACTGGCCACGTTCCTTGCGGACGCGGACGATCTCGAGTGCCGCCGGTCTGCCGACGTTCTTGATCGCATTCAATCCGAATCGGATGCGTTCCGTGCCATCGTCGCCCAAGACGACAGCGAACTCTTCGAAACTCTCGTTCACGTCGGGTGCGAGGACTTCGACGCCGATCTGTCGTGCCTCCTCGACCTCGATGGCGATCCGGTCGGTGTCGCCTTGGTCGCTCGTGAGGAGAGCCGCCATGAATTCTGCCGGATAGTGTGCTTTGAGAAATGCGGTCTGATAGCCGACGAGCGCATAACACGCGGCATGGGAGCGGTTGAACCCATAGCCGGCGAACGGTTCGATGAACGCGAAGACCTGTTCGGCGATGCGCTTCTGGATGCCGTTTGCGACACAGCGGTCGATAAATTTCTCGCGCTGTTCGGCGACAAGCTCCTTGATCTTCTTGCCGACGGCCTTGCGCAGTACGTCCGCTTCGCCGAGAGAGAATCCTGCGAGGTCGCGTCCGATCTGCATGAGCTGTTCCTGATAGACGGCCACGCCGTAGGTATTGCGCAGGATCGGTTCGAGCTTGGGATGCAGGTATTTGATTTCCTTGCGGCCGTGCTTGCCATCGATGAAGTCGGGGATATAGTCCATCGGTCCGGGACGATAGAGAGCGACCATGGCGATGATGTCCTCGAAGACGGTCGGCTTGAGCTGTTTGAGGTAGCGCTTCATGCCATTGCTTTCCAACTGGAAGACACCGGTCGTCTTGGCTTCCTGCAACAGGGTATAGGTTTTCTCGTCGTCGAGCGGGATATGGTCCATCACGTCCGAGGCGGAACCCTCGATCGGGTCGATGCCGATACGTTCGGCGAGGTCGGGAAACTTGCCGAGCGCGCGGATGATGCGGACGGTGTTTTGAATGATGGTGAGGTTTTTGAGACCGAGGAAGTCCATCTTGAGAAGACCGATTTTCTCTACTGCGGAGAGTTTGGACGACGAGGCATACTGCGTGACGGCCGATTCGCCGTGGCCTGCGACCTTCTGAAGCGGGGAGTAGGCGGTCACCGGATCCTTGGTGATGACGACGCCACAAGCGTGTACCGATGCGTGACGGGCATTGCCTTCGAGTTTTTTCGCGGTGTCGATGATACGTTTGGCATCCTTATTGCTCTCGTAGAGTGCCTTGAGGTCGGGGACTTCCTCGACCGCCTTACTCAGTGATGTGAACATCGGGATGAGCTTCGAAATCTGGTCACAGAACGCGTATGGGAAACCGAGTGCCCGGCCCGTGTCGCGGATGGCCGCTTTGGCTGCCATGGTCCCGAAGGTGATAATCTGGGCGACATGGTCCCGACCGTACCGCTCCCGCACGTATTCGAGCACCTCGTCACGCCGATCGTCGGCGAAGTCCATGTCGACGTCCGGCATGGAGATACGCTCCGGGTTGAGGAATCGTTCAAAGAGGAGGTCGTATTTGATCGGGTCGATGTTGGTGATGCCGGTGAGGTAGGCGACGAGTGATCCGGCGGCGGATCCGCGTCCGGGACCCACGACGATGCCGGCCTTTTTGGCCCAGTTCACGAAGTCGGCCACGATGAGGAAGTATGATGCAAAGCCGGTCCGTTGTATGATATCGAGTTCGTAGTTCAGTCGCTCGCGATGTGAGGCGGGGAGATCCTTGGGATCGCCATAGCGGTAGAGGAGTCCTTCCTCACAGAGGTCAAGGAGATAGGTTTCGGCGGTTTTACCCTCGGGTACGTCGAAATGTGGGAGCTGGGTCTCGCCGAGCCGGATCTTCACATTGCATTCGTCCGCGATTTTTTTCGTATTCTCAATCGCGCCGGGATAGTCCTTGAAGAGCTCTTCCATCGTCTCGGGGCTCCGGAAGGAGAGATCGAGGTGGGTCATACGGGGCCGATTCTCCTGGTCCACGGTCCAGTTGTTCTGGATACACAGAAGGATGTCGTGCGTGTCTTTGTCTTCCGGGTGCAGATAGAACGAATCCGCTGCCGCGACGAGCGGGATGCCGGTTTCTTCGTGTACTTGTCGCAACCCGGCGTTCACCGCAGCCTGACTCTCGTATTCGACATTCGGTCCGAGTTCGAGGTAGAAGTTCCCCTCGCCGAAGATGTCCTGATAGTCGAGCGCGATCGATTTGGCGGCTTCGTAGTTGTCATAAATCAAATTCGCCGGGACTTCGCCGGTCATATTGCCCGAGAGCGCGATGAGTCCTTCGCTATACTTCCGCAGGAGGCCCTTGTCGATGCGCGCCTTGTAGTAGAAGCCATCGAGTTGGGAGATCGAGACGAGTTCGAGCAGATTGAGATACCCACGTTCGTTCTTCGCAAGGAGCACGATGGTGTTGCGCGGACGGTCGTCGGGCGACGGGGTCTTGCTGGTATGGTCTTTGACGATGTGAAGTTCGACGCCGATGATCGCCTTGATCCCGGCATCCTTGCAGTGCACGTAGAACTCTACCGCGCCGTACATGTTCGACGTGTCGGTCAGGGCAAGTGACGTCATGCCGTACTTCTTCGCTTCCGCGATCAAATCATCGACCTTGGGCAGGGCGTTTAAGAGCGAGTAGTGCGAGTGGATGTGGAGGTGGACGAAATCGGACATACGTGGGACTGACAACTTACAACTAACAACTTACAACTGACAACGGAAGCAATTCAGCAATATAACAATTCAGCAATGAATCTTTATAACAATGAAACAATGTAGCAATAAGGTTTTATCAAATAAAAAACGCCTTCCTGAGGAAAAAAGACGCTCGAATGGATCGGATATGGCTGGTCATAAATTTTTTGCTTCCCCCGTACGCCGGCTTGCGCCCTGGCTTCCGCCGGGAAGATCAATATGAGGACAGTATAACAGAGGTGGAGATAAATAAAAAGCCCGCTTTTTTGGCAGGCTTTCCGAAAAGCTGAGCACTTAGTCAGGGTCTTTGAGGTCTAAATCATGCTCCTTGCAAAACTGAACTAAAGCGGCAGTTATTTTTTCGATTTCGTTGCTGTGTACGTGGTACTTAAGAAAACTGTACCCGGAGGGGTGTAGTTTCACAGAGGCTGGTTCCTGTAGGAACTCGCCGCTTTCGGGATCGCTTCCAGAGAGGGCTTGTCCAATCTTCTGGATAAGGAGACCTGTGAGCTTGCCACTGGGTATGGTGAGCCAATAGCAGGTCACTACTTCCTTCTGAATCGATAGAGTTTGATTCGCCATTGTTTCTCCTGGGAAAATGGTTGCTGGAATTTGGTAAACTACATTTCGGTACATTATACTCCATATCGTATGGCATGTCAAGTGTTCCGTAATAACCCAATAGCTTGGAGACTTCCGGATTGCGGGGCAGCGGTCATCGACGCTGAAATGCCGTGACGATGCGGTTTCCGATATGCTAGTATTGGATAAGTTTCGCCGTAAAGGATAGTTTGCGTAATGAATTAACGGTCCCAGGGAATATGTTCATGGAAAACGTTTTAGAAGACCCGAGGTACATGATCGGAGAGTCGGACGAGAACGACTTCGAGAAACGGGAGCGCGCCAAGAAGTTCTACGGCGAATTGCTCCGAAAAGCGCTCTCGGAGATAGAAGCTCTTGGCAACGAGACAGTCATGGTGTGCGGACCGCTTCGGGGACAGGCGGGAGATAACATGCATTCGAATCTCGGCATACTGCAGGAGAAGATCCGAGAAATTTCAAAAGCGTACACCGTGTTTGATCAAACGGGATACCGGGAAAGCGAATTGACCGATCCACCACATGAGATCGAGATGAAGATGGACATCTTTTATCGTGGCATCCTTACTTCCGGGAAGATTTCCAGGATCTATGTCTTGCCGGGTTGGGAAACGTCTTCCGGTACGCAAAGGGAGGTCGGTTACGCGAAAGAGTCGGGTGTGGAAATCGAATATCTTTCTCCGATGGGAGATGATCGGATATCTCAATAATGTCACTCAATCGTATGGAATCCCTTTTTGACTTCGAGCAACTGAAGCGGGTGGAAACCGGCATGATTATCGTCGGGATCGATGAGGCGGGACGGGGACCGCTGGCAGGGCCGGTCGTCTCGGCTGCGGTGTCCCTGAAATATCAGGAATTCGGAGGCGGGAATCTCGCGGAAGAGAAAGCATGGAAACTGGTTCGGGATTCGAAAAAACTTTCGGAGAAGCAACGTGAGAAAGCGTTTGATTTCGTTCTCGAGCATTTCGATGTCGGTGTCGGGATTGTGACAGCCGAGACGATCGATCGGATCAATATCCTGCAAGCCACCTTCCTTGCCATGAAAGAAGCGGTTTCGGAATTAAGAAAAAAACTCGTCGGGACGGATACGGGGATGTTGCTCCTCGTCGATGGGAACCAAGAAATACCGAACCTTTCGGTCCGTCAGGAAACGGTGGTCGGCGGGGACGCGCTTGTGCGATCGATCGCCGCCGCATCGATCATCGCCAAAGTGACGCGTGATCGGATGATGGCACATTACGATGCCGAATATCCGGCATACGGATTTGCAAAGCACAAGGGCTACGGGACCAAAGAGCACATGGACGCACTTCGCCGGATCGGTGCGTGCCCGATTCATCGGATGAGTTTCAAGCCGGTCTTCTATTCGGTGCCGGAGAACGTGAATAGGAATCTGCTGAAATAACTTGCAAGTGACAACTCACAACTCACAACTTGCAACCAGGTTTTTTATAACTCGTTAGCGCGTTAACCGTTTAACATTCAATTCATCTCGATATAGCGCACGAGTTTCGCGTATGCGTCGCGGAGGAGTCGGGCATCATTGAGCGCATGGTGCATGCGCCGTGCGGTCGAAGGTTCCGTACCGACTGATTCCGAGAGGATGCGATCGTTTTCGAGCAGATTCGACGGATTGAATCCGGTCGTGAAGAGCATCGCGGCGAAGTCGATCGGATCGCGGGAAAAAGGCCAGTGGCCATCGCCGAAGAGCTTGTGGAGGAACGACGTGTCGAAATGACTCACGTAGGAGACGAGGTACGGAGTCGTGCCGCCGACAAACTCTCTGATCCGGTCACAGGCCTCGTCGACCTGTATGGGATGACCGTCGAGGAGGGGAAGGATGTTCTCCCTGACCCACGGATGGGCGGACGCCGGGTCTCGTTCGATCTCGAGGTAGAGTTCCTTGCCGTCCGGTTTGACGAGTGCGACCGAGAGAATTTCCCCCTCGCGCGGATCGAGCGAGGTGAATTCGGCATCGAAGAAAATGACATTTTCGGAAAATGGTCCGTGCGACATACGGTGTATATATGATGAAGTGTTCGTCTCACTCACAGTATCGCCGATATCGCTTGGGGTGGCAAGAAGGAACATATTCCGATGCCCCCTTCCCTTTTTCCGGGTTTTGTATCTATAATGGGCGCATCGGAGTATTTCCGTCTTTTTTCTGAGTGGCGTCGAAATTTTTGGCCTTTTTGAGCCTTACCGTGAAATATCGGGGAAATCGGCCACTGCATTGATTCGTAACGAGTATTTATGGCTGAACTTTGCTATTTCAACGGGACTGTCATGCCGATCGATGACGCGCATATCAGTCCGCGCGACCTCGGGTTCCTGCGTGGGTACGCGGTGTACGACGTGATGCCGGTCGTGAACGGCGAACCGTTCCTTCTTGATGAACACTGGAAACGGTTTGAACGGTCCGCGAACGATCTCGGGCTCCGGGTACCGGTTTCGGCCGAAGAGGCGAAGGAAATCGCACGAGATCTGATTCGCCGTCATGAATACGAGACGATGATCCTGCGCACGGTACTTTCCGGTGGACCGAGCGGGAACGGCTTTCTTCCGGAAGGGGATGAGACGTTTTGCATGATGGTCGAGGAGACGGCCCCGTTGCCACGGGAGCTCTATGAGAAGGGTGGCAAAGTCATCACGCTCGGGTACCGGCGGACACTGCCATCTTCGCGGACGGCGGATTTCATCGTGCCTCTCAAAGAGCGCGAACGCAAACTCGCCGAGAACGCGGTGGAGATCCTCTATGTGCACGGTGGCAAAGTGCTCGAGGCATCCACGAGCAACTTCTTCATCGTCAAAGACGGTGAGATCCGGACGACGGGACACGGACCGCGATCGGGTATCACGAGGAATCTGATCGTCCGACTGGCGAAGGGAGCCGGCATCCCGGTCTCGGAGCACGGACTCTTCGAAGGCGATTTGCGATTTTGTGACGAGGCATTCCTGACCGCATCGAACAAGCTCATCGTCCCGATCGTGCAGGTGAACGGATTTTTGGTCGGGAACGGCGAAGTAGGCCCGGTGACCCGTCGGCTCCTGTCTATCTTCGAAGGATTCGTAAAGTCATACGGACCGGATTCCGATAAGCGTCTTCCGGGCGAGTCTCGGGTAAGTTAAGAAATCACCTCGTGTTTTGGGCTGTTAACGGGTTAACGGGTTGGTTCGGCAATTGTCCGATAATAAGTCGATGCTTGCCAAGCCCGGAAAATGATGGTACTTTGTATTGTGAACAGGCCACAGGCCTCTTTTATTAGTTTTATCTACCGTTATGGCATTGCCGAAGCAAAGACACACGAGGGAACGACGCGACCGAGCTCGTCGCGAATTGGAAATGACGCCGACGAAGACGGTCGCGTGTCCGAAGTGTAGCGCCCCGATCCTGCCTCATCATGCCTGCCCGAAGTGTGGCGAATACCGTGGTCGCGTGGTTCTCAAAAAGGCGCTTCCGAAGCTTGCAAAAGGGAAAAAGTCGGAGTAATCCGTCGGTTTCACGTCTCCAAACACTAACAACAGTCTAATCGTTCTTTTCGTATGGCAAATCGTCATCTGCAACGGTCCGTCGCGATGCAATCCCTGTTTGAATGGGATTTCAAGGGATGTCCGGACGGCATCGCTCTCGATATCGTGAAGCATAATCTGGAGGAGTTCGCTCCGGGACTCGACGGTGGCAGTTTCACTTCGCGTCTGGTCGAAGGGGTCTCCAAGGAACGCGAGACGATCGACAAACTCATCGAGAAGTGTGCGCCCGAGTGGCCGCTCGAGCAGATCGCGTCCGTCGACCGGTCGATTCTGCGACTCGGTATTTTTGAGCTTCTGTACGGCGACTACGACGAGGTGCCTCCGAAAGTGGCGATCAACGAGGCGATCGAACTCGCGAAGTCGTTCGGCTCCGACAGTTCACCGAAGTTCGTGAACGGTGTCTTGGGGACTATCTATCGCGAGATGGGTGAGCCGATGAAAGACGATTCATCCGAGAAACGCAAGGAACGTATTGATGAATGGAAAGGCGTGCAAGGAGAGCAGCCGACCGGGAAGACCGAGGAGGTTCCAGTGACTTTGAAAGAAGAGTCGGAAAAAACAGTCGTGGAAGACTTGCTATAACAGAGCGGACGGAGCTTAGAGCCTATCCGTTAGGGTCTCCGTCACGAGCCGTATGAGCTTCGAGCGGAAAGGCAGGTAACCCGCGGAGCCCTATCTGTAGATAAGGCGACAAGGGGTACACGCGTTTACGCCGAAGATCATAGGCGCAGTAGGT